>PXDG01000036.1 GCA_003565105.1 Parcubacteria group bacterium
ATTAGTGGTATTATTCCTCATATTCAAAAGTCTGGAGTCGTGATTTTACGTTCGTTATTGATGTATCAAGCCTATAAGGCGTTGGTGATTACAGGCAGTATTTGTATGATTTTTGGAGGAATACTTATGGTTCGGTTTGGATATTTTTATCTCACTGCAGGAGGTGATGGTATGGTTCAGTCCTTGATTTTTGCCTCAATTTTAGTTTCTGTGGGATTTTCAACCGTAGTAACAGGTGTCCTGGCTGATCAACTTAAACTTAATAGAGTTCTCATCGAACGTATCTTGGATAATCAGAGAAAGTAATTATGGCTCGAATTTTGATGATGACCTCAACGTTCCCTCGATCAAAGCAGGACACTACTATTGCGCATTTTGTATTTGATTTAGCACAATCATTAACTCAAAAGTATGGGCATACTATTCGTATTATAGCCCCACATATGCCGAACACGGCTACTTTTGAGGTTTGGGATGGAGTGGAAATTGTGCGCTTTCGCTATTTTATTCCAAGATGGGAGACTTTGGCACAAGGAGGTATTATGTCTCGTATACGAAAAAATCCAGCTTATCTTTTGATGGTTCCGTTTTTTCTTTTGGGTATGCTTGTTTCAACACTATATCAAGTCGTTCGCTTTCGCCCAGAGATTATTCATTCTCATTGGCTGTTTCCTCAAGGATTTATAGCTGCTATAACGACAATATTTACTCGTACTCCGTATCTTGTCACAAGTCATGGGAGTGATATTTCTCAACTGACTTCTCCTGGGTTTAAGAAACTTCATCATTGGGTTCTTTCACGAGCAAAAGGGTATACAGTGGTTTCGAAATCTTTAGCGGAAGAGGTGTCCCAGACATTGTCCCAAACACCAGAGATTATCCCAATGGGAATACATACTCAGTACTTTGAGTCTACTCCAAGATCAGCTTCCTCTCAGATTCTTTCTGTTGGACGATTAGATCTTGATAAGGGGTTTCAAGATGTGATTGCTGTCTTGCCTTTGCTCCCTCAACATATTCATTATACTATTGTGGGAGAAGGTGTTGCTCGAGAAGAGTTATGGGCTCTTGCAGAAAAGTGTAATGTCAGAGATCGATTATCTATGCCTGGTAGTAAGTCTGTTCTAGAGCTGAAAGAATACTTTGCTCATTCAATGCTTTTGATACATCCATCTCGTCATGAAGGGTTAGGATTAGTGGTTCTTGAAGCAATGGCCAGTAAGGTACCTGTACTGACTTCAGACATTTCTGCTTTGCGGGTACATACACGTCAGGGGCGAGGAGTGAGTATCGATACTACTGATCAGGACTTGTTGGCAAAAAATATCATTGCTATCTTGGAGGCTAATGATAGTGAAGGTGTTGAAAGAGCCTATCAATATAGTAAACAGTATCATTGGGATACGGTGGCAGGTTTATTTAATGAAAAGTATCACAATATGGTTGTATGAAGATAATGAAAAAATACTGGTTTCAAGGACTCGTTGTCCTCCTGCTCGGAATAGCGGTAATACTTTTCTCAGAAACATTGTGGAGTCAGTGGCAACAATTTGAACTCGATTTTAGTACCATTCGTTGGTACTATTTGGTTGGATCTTTGATAGGATTTACTCTTATTGTTGGGTGGCACGCGTTTGTATGGCGATCGATTCTCCCAGCTGGTGATAGAGTGTATATATCCTTGGGAGCAACCTTGCGTATTCATGCGATGTATTGGCTTACCCGCTATATTCCTGGTACAGCTCCAACTCTGATTAGTAAAGTGGTAGCGGGACAAAAATATGGAATTCCCAAACGAACGTTAGCCCTTGCCAGTCTCTACGAACAGCTTATTCAGCTTTTTAGTGCATTGGCTATAGGAATTATTTTGAGTCTCTCTACCTGGAATTTAGATATCTCTCCAATGTGGATCAGTCTTGTGACAATACTCTCTTTTCTGGGAACATTTATCATTCTACGCCCACGGATATTTTATCCAATTGCAAATCGAGCGCTACACCTTTTGGGGAAACACCCTTTAGCTCCTGAATCACTCTTGTCATATTCAAAATTATTATATTTGACAGGATTATTCATTGTAGGTCAAATAGGAAATGGAGTAGCTTTTTTTGCTTTGGTGAAAGCTTTTGTTCCTATAGAAAATAGTTTGATGATACCTTTTATTGGATTTTATTCTCTGGCTGGTGTGATTGGTGTGTTAGCCGTCTTTGTCCCTTCAGGTATTGGTGTACGGGAAGGGGTTCTTGTTAGTCTTTTGAGTCCGTTTATGCCAGTCTCTGTAGCTATCAGTATTTCAATTGCAGCTCGATTAGTCAACACGATTTCTGATGGATTAATCTTTCTTACGTTAGGAATATATAAGATTAGGAGGCTGATTACTCAGCAAGTAATTTTTGGATTATGGAGTATGATTCTTTTTGCAATAATGATTATGGTTTCTCAGGCATATAGTAGTTCATATATTGACGAATATTGGCATATTTTTGCTGGGAGAAATTTTTTGCAGGAAGGAGGATTAAACTCTTTGTATAGTACGGGACCATATGAGCGAGGTATGATTGTGAGTATACTTTCGGGGATGTTTCAGTTGATTTTTGGTGATCAGTTATGGATACAAAAACTTATTCCGGTGGGGATTAGTATGGGGATTTATGGAGGATTGATGGCTTTGTCACGACAGGTTTGGTCAGGTCAGCTATGGGTATCTTTTCTGCTTGGAGGAATCTGGGTATTGAGTCCCTGGTTAATGTTTAATCATCAATACATTAGAGTATATGTTTGGTATGAGTTTATTTTTGTAGCTGGTCTGTGGCTGGTTTTGTGGAGCTCTGATTGGAGTTGGCGAAGATGGGTAATGATGCAAATCTCTGTATTAGGAGGCTTATGGGGAGTGTATTTGACTGCTAATGACAATGCTGTTCTCCTTCCAATAGTCGGGGTGTTCTTTGCTCAGGCGATAGTATTTATTACTCGACCTACTATCGGAAAGATGACTCATTGGCTCCGTGTAGTAATGATTGGTGCTGGTAGTCTTGCTGTGGTGAGTTCTGTTTGGGGAAAAAATCTGATATTGTCTTTTTTGAATCAAGATTTTATGTTTGCTACTCAAGAGAGTTATAGAGATTTCTTTTTGGAACGTAACACATTAGTCTCAGTTTTTGCGCTGGTTGGTATAGGGATTTGGTTGGTGAGAGGAACTATTCAACAGCGGATATTGGCTCTTGTGTGCTCTCTTTTAGTTACTCTTCATTTTATATCTTCTCCTGATGTACAATTAATTCGAAGTATCTTTTATCTTCTGCCTTTGATTTATGTAATGAGTCTTGTCCCTATCTGGTTTGTATACCAGTCAAAATATTTGTTTGGTAAGATTGTTGGGGGCCTGTTATTAGCGATACTTGTATTAGGAGTGTATCAATCATATCCATTGCAAGAAGGTTTTTTGGCAGAGCAACATCTGTTTATTCCAGAAGAGATTTACGCTGTTGATTATCAAGTGGGTTACCAATATATTACAGATAATTGTCACGGGAAGACGCTCTATGAAACTTCTCCTACACCATATGTTGGACAATTCTATGGCGTAGACATTGATGCTGTGGTGATAACTCAAAGAGAGTGGTTAGAACAGGATACAATTTTTCGACCTATATCAGATGAAAACTATGTTGTTCATTATTCAAATGTCCCAGTGATTACCAATATTCAAGATTTGGATACTCATTTTTGTTGGATTCAACGAACTCCTTCATTGGAACGATATTTGTCTGGTGAAGCTCTCAATATTCAGGCTGAAATCACAGATTTTGTGGGATTACGTATAGTAAAGAAATAAAAAAGGAACAAGTCAACACTTGTTCCTATATATAAAGAAAAACAAAAAGAGTTCGAAGATGGATAGGAGACATCTTCTTTATGTATGATATCGTATTTTGGAGATTTATGTAAGAGGGGAAAGAGTGGTATAATATATACAGTGTTATACTCATTAAATAATATAGATATATATGACCCAATGGAACAAAACAGTGCCTCCAATGATTCAGTTTGGCATAATGAGTGTGGTAAGTCTTGGAGTTGGGGCTCTTTCTGCCTATGTGTATTTTGCATCTCAAATCGATTTGCAGAATAGAGAAGTGGTATATTCGCCTGTCTCAGAATCCGAGGAATTGACTGATGATAGAGAATTTCTTAATGCCGATACAGTTCTGGGAGAAGAGATTATGATTGATCCAACAGATACAGGAGCTTATACTCCATTTACCGTTTCTGCTACTTGTCTTCCTGATGTGGAGCAAATACATCAAGATCGAAGTTTGCAGACAGAAGAATCAGATATCGGTGATAAATTAATCATTCATCCACGAGCATATTCATTTCAAGAAGCAGAGGAATCAACCAATGGTGCTTTCCAGTTTTTTGAAGTATCTCAAACCTCTTTAGCACCATCGTCACCACGTGTAGTTGGTATTGAATTTTACACAGAAGAATCGATCTCTCAGGCAACAGAAAATGTAAATGACCAGGGGCCTTTTCAAGGAATGACACTTGATGAATATCGTGAAGTTGTTGCATCATTTGATGAAGAGTTACTCCCTGAGAGAGGTGAGGTTCAACAAATACAGTGTCAACCGTGGATAGTTGAAACTGTCCAGGGTGCTGGACCTGACTTTTGGTTGCGATTTTATGATACGGTTATTGATGATCAAGTAGTCAGAGTGACCTTTATTCAAGATAATACTCAGTATAATGGCTTTCTTACTGGATCATTTCAGAATGTTGCAACGGATGAGTTGTTTGCATTATTTAGTATTCGGTAAGAGTATAGTTTGTTACGCGATTTTTAGTACAGTGGGAGTACTGAGATGAATAATCTTGTTTATGTTTAAATTCTTTACAGAAATGCGAAAAATCGGTACAATGAAAAAAGATCTTTCCTAGGAGTAGTGCTATGTTTATTGTCAGGCTAGTGAGTGGAGATATGTTTTCCACAAAAGCTGTGCATATGTATTTTTCTGAGAGCAGGCAAGATGTTATTATTGATCAGTACGGGTTTCCTCCCGATTGGAGGCCAACGCGCTTTAATTTAGATGAATTAAAAGAGCGAGCCTGGAAAGAAACCTGGACAAGGCAAACTATTGCTGGTACGGATTTACTTATAACTAATGGATTGTCTGTAACTATTCTGCCCTTTGTAAGTGTTGGAAGTCAGGAATTACGCTATGCCTTTTGGGGTATAAAGTTTTGGTGTGAAGAAATTTCACAATCACTGTTTATACAACCAATTTTAAAGTATTCTTACTTCTTTCATATTACGCCAGACCCTTTTGTTTTACCAAAACAAGTACCGTGTCCCCCAGAAGAATATTGTGGTAAGCCGAACCCTGATATGTTTCTTTCCCTAGGGAATATGAATTCCATACACCAAGTACTTCAGGCAATTATTGGATAGACTATAAGCCACCTGCGTTTTGCTGGTGGTCTTTTACTTCTCATCTAATACTTCTTATCTAAGAAATTCGATCAAAATATGATTTTTAATACATAAATATACATACTGTATAAGAATATTTGTCTAGGTTGGGAATATAAAACCCCTCTTCTCTTGCGAAGAGGGGTTTTGATTTATCGGTACATTCCTTTTTTCGGCGTATTATTGGAAGATTGGATTTTTTTCTGATATGGTTGGACTAAGGTTTCCTTCTCAGGGTCGAGTTTCCATCCCATTTTTTTGGCTAAGGCGATTGCTTGATGGCCAGCTCGTTGTCCATTTTTGAGTCTTCTTCGATGAGCTCTGACAGTAACAAGTTTACCTGCATCATTTTGGTAGAACCCTTCTTGATAATGTAGTTTCATATTGGGCTGCGAAGAAGAATTGTTCATCTGCCGTATCATTGGTAATAGAATAGTCTTTGAGACATATTCTACCGATAGTTTTTGCTTCTCTCGCGGACGATGGTGTGATGGTAGTTGAATTCCACAGGAAGGAACTACTAAGTTAGCGTAGTCTGCTAGTAGAAAAGATTTGATAATCTCATAGTAGAGCACCCCTTTTCTCTTATCAATTCGTTGAAAGAATCGTTTTGTATGAAAAGGTGTTCCTCCCAAGGAAAGTTCCCCGTTCCCATTTAACCTCAAGAAGATGTCACAATTTGCGTTAAATTTTATATACGAGAGTTGTTTGTGAATACCTTCTCCATAGGTGGAGAAATGTACAGTTAAATCCTCTTCTTTTTGAATACTATCATTAGTAGCGTTTGCTACTAATACGGATTCCGTTTCTATACAAGGATTTTTTTCTTCAGGTACCAATCTATCGCAAAGATGAAAGTATTGATTACTTTCAGAATGCTGATTAAATTGATTAGCATCGTAATATACTATATTTTGTGCTGACAATATTGAGAGTATATACGCATCATCTGAAAATATATTGGGAACCTCTATGGATTGATATGTTTGAATATGTTTAAACATATCTTCATTATTCTTCTGCATAGTAAGAATAGCTTTTTTTGAGGCACTATGATGAACGATTCTTTCTAAATGATAATACAATTTTTTGTACGTAAAAGTCATTTGAAGAATGGCTTTTGCATTCGAAATGATAATATCCTTATAAATATTTCTCTTGTCCTCTGGTGTCGAGTTGAGCAGATTATCTAAATAGAGATAATCTGCTTCAGATATATTGGGTGACAACATAGCTCGATCTGCAGCAATAATGGTGACTAAGCTATGGAATGTAAGGATCATCAATTCGAAAGAATGCGCATTGCAGGGAAGTCTTTTGTGCAATGTTTCAAGATAGGTATATAGGTTGTGAGATCTTTCTACCCATTGATTATCATACTGGAAGAGCTGAATATCATTCAAGGCTTGTTCGAATTGATCATATTGAGAACAGGTGAGCTTTTTTATAACTTGATCTTGTGTATATGTTTGAAAAAGATTAAGAAAAAGCATTCCTAATACCTGTGTTCCCGTATATTTTGACATTTTTTTAATTATGAAAGAGCAATTATTACTATAAGATATAATGATATCTTTGTCAACTTGTAATTACAAATAAAAACTGGACATATAGTATACGTCCAGCAAGGTAGCAAAAGATTAATAATTAAATAAGATACTCTGGAGTGCTTTCCGTAAAAAAGAGACTCTACTTTCTCCTACAAGCTCAATATGGGGATCTTCTATTTCGCAATCCCACTCTTCTGCATAAAATACCTCCCATCTTTTTGAATAATTTTCTTGCAATGTTTTATTAAGAGAAGATTGAGGGACTGGTAGTGATTCTGTCCGAGCGTGATAGCTACATTTACGGTTTTTATCATAGAGAATAACTACGGAAGATTCCTCAAAGGTGTTCTTCATTCTATTAAACCACAACCCACTTTGCATAGATATTATGAAATTCGATGAAATAGTTAGCTTCTCATCTGATAAAACAGATTCAAGATTTTTTAAAGCAGTGTGATAAATTGCTTCATTATCTATTTCCACTATTTGATGATTCTGTTGAAGTGGGTGGCTTTGAATAGAAATCGTGGGATATTTTGTTGAGAAAGCTAATTGAATAGCATCCATTTCTTTTTGCGAGCAGGTATCCGATATTAAGAAAATATTCATTTTATTTTCCTCTGGTAAAGGTACAACCAGCTTGATTGTATCGTATAGATACTGTTTTGTAAAGATTGTCCCGAGGATGTAGTCTATAAAAACCACCTCACAGCGTTGAAGTGAGGTGGTTTTTCAAAAATAGTGTACGCGAATAGCCAATACAAAGGGAATTAGGTTGTCACTTTGTCTGCTTTGTTCAAAGTTCGGATACAAGAGGTACAGGCTTTGATTCGTGTTCCGTCTGGAAGCGTATACCATTGAACATTGGACTTTTGCGTATACTTACTGGTTGGGTTATAGTTACCACGCAAAAGCTTTCGTCGGGTGACGCGCATGGATTTCTTCTTACAGATGGTGAGTTCACATTTTGCCATGGTAATAATATTAACCGTATTGATATAGGTCATACGTTGAAACGCATGACAACACATGGTAAAATAATATCAGCTTTTGGATAAAGAGTCAATAGATTGGAGATAATACACCCCTCTTTCCGAATGATTCTAAGAAAAAAGCGTTCGTATCTAGACTTATACTACTGAATCTCAATAAACCTCTATGGATGGACTTTTAATTCCCTTTATCATTGCTATCTTAATCTTTTCCGCTGTAATGCATGAAGTGTCTCATGGTGCAATGGCATATGCTTTGGGAGACCCCACGGCTAAAATGCAAGGACGGTTGACAATGAATCCGTTGGTTCATTTGGATATGTATGGTTCGGTGATTCTTCCTACTTTAATGGTTATTCTCCAAGTACCATTTTTGTTTGCCTATGCGAAGCCCGTGCCATATAACCCCTATAATCTCAAATACCTACGTTGGGGAGAGTCTTTAGTAGCTGTGGCTGGTCCACTGTCTAATATTATTTTAGCATTGCTGTTAGGCTTAATTTTTCAAGTGGCACAGTACTTCAATTTTATCAATAGTTCAGAGCTCTTTTATTTATTTTTATATGCCATTCGTATTAATATTCTGTTAGCGGTATTTAACCTTGTGCCAATTCCTCCACTTGATGGGTCTAAAGTTATTCGTCCACTGTTACCATATAATTGGGTACGAAGCACTTTTTATATTCGGTTAGAACAACAAGGAATGATGCTACTGTTAGTGGTATTGTTTTTAGGTGGATTTCAACTGTTAGAACCTATTATTAACGGTGTAACTCAAATAATCCTTGGTATATAAATCTATGAAACAGGTGACATTGATTATTCAGGGACGAGTACAGATGGTTCGTTTTCGGGACTTCACCAAAAGAACTGCTGATGCTCTTGGTGTGTGTGGCGATGTGCAAAATCAACCCGATGGTACGGTTTTAATTCACGCCTGGGCAGACGAACCGCTGATTAACTCTTTTATTGATAAGATATCCTCAGGATCTCCACTGTCCCGCGTTGACAAAGTCGACCAAATTTGGGACAATAAAACGTATGAAATACAAGAAGATGTATTTAAGATAATTCGTTAAAATATATGAAAGTTGTACTGCTAAGTGATGTTAAAGGGCTTGGGAAAAAGAATGACATTGTCACTGTATCCGATGGATATGGACGCAACTTTATCATCAAAAGAAAACTAGGAGTATTGGCAGACAAACAGCAATTGTCTCGAATCAATAAAATCCAGTCAGAAAAAACACAAGCAGAACAAGAACGTCTCAATGAACTACAAAGTATTTACAATGCTGTCAATGGTAAAACCTTGGTTTTGAATGAGCGGATGAATGAAGAAGGCCACTTGTTTGGTTCTATCAATGAGTCTCAAATTGTGAAAGAGATCCAAGATTCTTATAGAGTTCAAGTAGAACGATCAATGGTACATATAGATAATCCAATCAAAGCAGTGGGAGAATACTCTCTGACTATTGTCTTACACTCAACATTAAAAGCTAAAATCACCCTCAATGTCACCGCGCAAAAATCGTAGAACCAAATCCCATCCTCCGAAATTTATCTTTGTTGTCGGAGGGGTAATGTCAGGCGTAGGGAAAGGGATAACCACCTCTTCAATTGGTCTTATTCTTCAGTCGCGTGGGTACAATGTGACCGCGGTAAAAATAGATCCATATGTGAATGTTGATGCAGGAACTATGAATCCCGTAGAGCACGGAGAAACATTCGTAATGGATGATGGTCTTGAATGTGATCAGGATATGGGGAATTACGAACGGTTTTTGAATCTGGATCTCACTGGAACGAATTATATGACTACAGGAGCTGTATATCAGTCAGTGATTAATCAAGAGAGAAATCTTGAATTTGGAGGAAAGTGTGTGAGTGTTGTCCCAGATATTCCGAATGAAGTAATTCGTCGTATTCGAAAGGCCCAAAAGATCAATGGAGCAGATATTACTGTGATTGAAATTGGAGGAACCGCAGGAGAATACGAAAATCTCCTTTTCCTTGAGGCGGTAAGAATGATGAAATTAGAGACTCCAGAAGATATTATGACCGTCTTAGTGAGTTTTCTCCCTATTCCTTCCAAGATTGGAGAAATGAAAACCAAGCCGACTCAACACAGTGCTCGATTACTCAATAGCGCAGGTATCCAACCTGACTTTATTGTCGGACGCTCCTCTCGTCCTTTAGATGATATTCGTAAGCAAAAGCTCTCAGTGATGTGTAGTGTACCGCGTGATCACATTATCTCTGCTCCTGATGTGGATAGTATCTATCATATTCCTATTAACTTTGAAGAGGATTTGTTCTCTACTAAGATTTTGAAAAAACTTGATCTACGACCACGGAAGAAAGATCTGTCAGATTGGGAGAGCTTAGTCCAAAAAATCAATGCTTCCTCAAAAGAAGTTCGGATAGGAGTCATCGGGAAGTATTTTAATACGGGTGATTTTGTTCTCGGAGATGCGTATGTATCGGTTTTGGAAGCAATTAAGCATGCTGCCTATTTTTACAAAACCAACCCTATTATTGATTGGATTAATAGTGAAGAGCTGGAAGATGATGAGACAAAGTTGAGAGAGCTCAAACAATATGATGGAATAATTATTCCTGGAGGTTTTGGATCCCGAGGAATTGAAGGAAAAATCCAAGCTATTCAATTTGCTCGAGAAAACAAAATCCCTTATCTTGGTCTTTGCTATGGAATGCAAATGGCAGTTGTGGAATTCGCCCGTAATGTGGTAGGATTACCGAAAGCCCATACCACCGAAATTGACGCAAAGACCCCAGACCCAGTGATTGATATTCTGGCTGACCAAAAAGAAAAGCTGGCCAAAAAAGAGTTAGGAGGAACAATGCGATTGGGAGGATATTATTGTGACATTTCGAATAAAACCCTTGCACGAAAGTTGTATAGTAAAGCTACAGTGCGTGAACGACATCGACACCGATACGAATTCAATAATGAATATCGAGATATGCTTGTAGAACATGGGCTTGTCATATCTGGTATGAATACGGAACAAGATTTAGTTGAAATCATTGAGCTTTCTGACCATCCGTTTTTTATTGGGACTCAATTTCATCCTGAATTAATTTCTCGACCACTGGATCCTCATCCACTGTTTAAAGGGTTTATTCGAGCAGCTACAAAAAAGTAGACTTTCTTAGTCGATGATTTTTTTTATAGCTTTGTCTACATCACGGAGTATCGATACTCGATCTTCGTGATTTTTTATGCGAAATAATTGTTGAAATACTTGATTGGGAGTGATAGATTCTTCAATAAATGGATCATCACTTCGATGAGGAGGTTCAAAAATACAGATATCAGATGGCCGCGTCTGAAAGTAGGGAGTCATATCAGGTATTACCATCCAGATTGGTGCGGCAGATACAATTCCACGCGTTACAAGATCAGATGTGGTTTTAATACATCGTGGAGCGTGAGAACAAGAGGTTATTTGTAGAATTTGATCACATCCACTTAACTTGCTACTTGCATTTAGAATCTCTTGTTGGGTGTTTTGTGACTCTGTATCAAGAATGATTTTTGATAAAAGAGTGGATTTCCAGATATCTTTATCAGCAATAGTCTCAAACAAAGGAGTTATTGATTCAAATTGGCTGATCATATCAAGATTTTTTATAAGAAATTCATAGATGTGTTCTGATTCATAGTGCCCAGTTTGTGTTCGGACTCCTGAACCAATAAAAATACAATCAATTGAATCAAGGTTATATTGTAAAACAATTTGGATGAATCGAGGTAGAAGGCCGAGAATATGCGGAGGATTTCCCCACATCATATACTCCCATCCCTGTGCTTCAACGTGTCTTCCGTGAACTAAGATACCAATTTTCATAACAAGTGTGATAAGTACTATAGTTTGTATTGTATCATATCATACATATATTTGTTCAGAAACAAAAAGAATACTTACAAAAAGTATTCTTTTATGTGCGGAAGCGAGAGGATTCGAACCTCTGGTAGGGGTAAACCTACAACAGTTTTCAAGACTGCCGCCTTCAACCACTCAGCCACGCTTCCGATAAAAATCACAATGCACTATGTTGTTTTTGAAACTACATAGCTTTCATTAGTATACAAGAGTTCTCGTACTTTCGCAAGGTCTGTGTTCCTCCTCGTAGTGTCTGGCCCATGTGCCCGGCCATTGCATAGAGCAAGATATCCACATTTTCTGAGATCTATATAAAAACGATATGATATAATGATAGTAGATAGTACATAAGAATAAAAACAATAAAATCAAAGGCAGTCAACAGAAAAGGGTTCACCTTATTAGAAATCCTGTTAGTCATCGCAGCAATAGGAATCTTAGCAGCAATAGTCATCGTAGCAATCAACCCACAGAGACAGTTGGCCTTAGTGCGTAACACCGAGAGAAGTAGTGATATTAATAGCTTGGGAAATGCCTTAGATCAATATTTAATAGATAACGGAGGATATCCAGGAGGAATAAGTAATACCATCAAGAAGTATGTGTCAATGGAGAATCAGCAGGAGAGTGTGTAGATTTAGATGGAGCACTAGTTCCCAACTATCTCGCTCGCATACCTGCAGATCCCAATGGAGGCGGCTATCAAGTAGCAATCAATCCTGAGAATGGGAGAATAAGTCTTCGAGCAGAGCAAGGAGAGTTGGATCAGGATCTGGCTATTAACCCTATTTCTCAAACAATATTAGCCTCAGGAGATCGCGATCCAAGCTTTGATGTTCCCCCACCAGCAGGGTTTAATGATCGTGTTTGGAGCACGAGTATCCAGGAAGATGGGAAGGTGATAGTAGGAGGGGCGTTTAATAGTTACCAAGATAATCCTGCTGGTTATTTGATCAGATTGCAGGATTAGAAGTAGGTATTTCATCTTGAAAAACATTTCTTCATCTCGTACACAAAGTAGACAAAAAGACAAATGTATGGTATACCAATAAGGTCGTATTGGAGTGGGTATGCAAAGAAGGTTGGTTGAAATTTCTCAGAATACAGATCAAAGGGTTATTGAAAAGTGTATAGATCTCTTATTATCTGATCCTGAGATGCTTTATGATAGGTGTGATTTAGAAGAGTTTTTTATGCAAGAAATTCCGAGAAAGCAAAAGCGAGGGTATATCTCGGTCTTTCTTATTGTAGAAGGTAATATCTGCAAAACCTTGAAAGGGATCATTGATATTCAATTTTATTTTGAAAATAGATTGTTAAGTGTTCCTGAAATAGGATTTTGGGTTGTTCCAGAATGGAGAAGACAAGGACTAGCTTCTTGGTCCCTCCAAAAAATTCTTAAAATGTATCATCAATATGATATATTTAATGCCAGTGTGACTGTAGATAATTATGGATCACAGGCTTTACTCAAGAAAAATGGATTTATCATAGATTCTTATGATAAAGAGACGAGCACTTATTTATATAAATGGGTGAGATCTGAATAAGGAAAGCAAAACAGTGTGGAAATCTTTTTCACACTGTTTTATTATACATATAATATCATATGTTGTATTGAGCATCGGTATGCTATAATAAAGCTAATGATCATCAATACATTATATGAAAATACCCTACCATAGTCGAAAAAACACTCCTCCTGAATTTCAGGAAAGTCTATTAACGGATTATGTCCGAGAGATTGTTTATGGAGCTAGTGATGGAGTAGTGACAACATTTGCATTAATCGCTGGATTCTCTGGAGCAAATCAAGGAGCATCAACGGTTATGTTGACTGCAACTATTATTATTCTTATTGGAGTAGCGAGTCTGTTGGCTGATGCCGTTTCTATGGGATTGGGAGACTATCTATCCTCTCGTTCTGAGTTGGATGTATATCGCTCCTTACTGTCTTCAGAACGTAACCGTCTAGAAAATGATCAACGGGATATGGAAAAAACAACACACGCTGGGCTCGTTAATCGAGGATTTTCTGAAGAGGATGCACGCACTGTGTTGGGGATATTTCGGAAAAACCATTCTTTTTGGGTTGAATGGATTGTCCACGAGCAAAATGGAGTCCCAGATCCAGGAGCTTCAAACCCTTGGATGGCCGCATTAGCAACAGCATTATCATTTTTACTGTTTGGTTCGATTCCCCTTGGATTGTTTTGGGTATATCAATCTGACCCGAATAGTGCCTTTTTGGCCTCATTGATTGGAGTGATGGGGTGCTGGATTGTGATTAGCTATCTTCGATGGAGAGCTGTAGGACATGGTTTTTCCAGGGCATTTTCTGAAACCCTTTTCGTTGGTGCGGTCTCAGCTGGGATTGCGTTTTTTGTAGGTATTTTGATCGGTTAGGTAGATTTTTTAATACGGAATCCAATCATCAGAAACGACACATTTATGTTCCCAATCAAATTGAATATAAGAACCAATATCTTCCTGACAGAGAGATTCTTCGATAGGATGGTTCATCAAATATCCTCTGAGAAGAGATCCGACGATACCATGACTAATAATGGCAATTGTTTGATAGTCTGGATAGAGTTCTTGGAGAGAATCTATAGCATTTACCATTCTCTTTTGAGCATCTACAGCGGATTCCCATCCACGAATAGATTCCTTAGGACGACTAAAAAACATCCTCATTGTAATAGCAAGTTCTGTTAGAGAGAGAAAATAATTGGTGTTACTTCGCCGTTGCTCTTGGAGCTCAGGGAATGGTCTAATCGCAATATTATGGATACTATGTAAAATCTGACCTGTTTCGGTGGCACGTGGCTCAGAGCTGGTAAAAATATGTTGTACATAACGCCAAAAATGTTGAGAGGCTAATTGAGTGACTTGGTTCTCACCTTTCTCAGAAATATGCCACTCACTGGGTGGCTTGCTTTGATCGATAATGACATCTGGATGGGTAATAAAGTATATCGTTTTCATAGGTTATAGTATAATCAGGTTTTGTGTCTCGAGAACATCATATTGAATAGCTTGTTTTAAAGCAGTTAAGGTCTGATACGTTTTTTGTTCACGTATGAAATGTTTTAACTCAAGAAGTATAGGTTCACCATAGATATCTTGGTCAAAATTATGTATGTAGACTTCGTGGTGGACATAATCTGAGTTTTCCACGCTTGGATTGGTCCCAATACTCAAAGATCCTCGATATCGCTTGCCTGCAATATGACAGTAGACTGCATAGACTCCAGAAGGCCATTGATAGGAGTTTGGAGATGGATGAATATTGGCAGTGGGATACCCTAACGTCCGACCACGTTGTTTTCCGCGAATAACGGTTCCAGTGAGATACAGGGGATGGCCCAAGAGTTGCTCGGTGAGAGGAA
The DNA here is from genome assembly GCA_003565105.1 of Parcubacteria group bacterium. Taxonomy (GTDB): domain Bacteria; phylum Patescibacteriota; class Minisyncoccia; order SW-4-49-11; family SW-4-49-11; genus PXDG01. Next base: position 15,319 of record PXDG01000036.1, read on the forward strand.
GATTCTTTTCTGCAATGCTTTTTCGAGCAGTAGTGCTATTTACAGTGTCGTTATCTTGGTATAAATCAGCAATAATTGTCTCAAACCCAAGGCTCTTTCCTAATGTTTTGAGGGTTTCTGGTGAGCCATTTTTATTCTTCCCAAAGGTGTGGCTTCTCCCTACCAGTACAGTGTGCGGATTGAGTAGAGGAAGTATGATTTGGGTATAAAATTCCTCTGGATTGAGAGCAAATAGCTCTGGTGTAGGGGGGAGTAGGAGGCAGATATCAACACCAGCTTGTTCCAAGAGATACACTTTGTGCTGAAGGTAGATCAGTTCCCCAGAATATTCGGCAGGGGCAATGATGCTTTTGGGATGTTGATCAAACGTAACGACCACAGAAGAAAGATTCGTCTCTTGAGCCTGATCAACCAAATGTTGAATAAGATACTGATGCCCACGATGAAACCCATCAAAGGTTCCTACCGTAACAATACTTTGCGTTTCTAATGGTGATGAATCTACGGTAATAAGCCTCATACAAATGCTAGAGCTATGATTTATAGGAAAGAGCTTGTTTGACAGCAGTTTCTGCCCAGGAAGGGCCGTGATTCCCTGGTCCAATGGCTCTTGCCCGCGCTTGGTCTTCATTCAGGCAGGTGAGTACCCCGAAGAGAACAGGTGTTTTGGTCTGCAGTCCAACCTGCATAATACCTTGACTTACCGCTTCTGAAATATATTCGAAGTGTAGCGTAGAGCCCTTAATAAGGCACCCAATCGGAATAACAACGTCTACCTGATACTTCTCAATGATATGTTGGGCGGCCAAGGGAAGCTCAAAGGAGCCATCTACCTCGTAGAGGATAATATTTGATTCGGAAACCTTCAGTTCTTTGAGTCTCTGGATAACTCCATCCCGTAATGAGTGAGTAATCTCTGAGTTCCACAGAGCAGTAACCACCCCTATTTTCAGAGAAGAGGCATTAATAGTCGTATTAAGGTGAGGCATTCCAGCTTTCATATAAGGCACGGGTTATTTGGTATAGTGATGGAGAGTTTGGTGGACGTACTTGAGTATCATTTCAGCTTCTACATTGACTATATCTCCTGGGTTGAGATCGCCGAGATTGGTTACCGTCCAGGTGTGTTCTAACAGAGAGATGGTAATTTGATGATTTTCAGGGACAAATCGAGCAACAGTCAGGCTTACCCCATTGAGAGCAATAGCTCCTTGGGGAACGATATATTGCATAAGAGTAGGGGGGAGTTCGAGGGTGAAAAGCTCAGCTAAACCATCTCTGATACGGGAAATTACTCTTCCAGTCCCATCAACGTGTCCGTAGACTTGATGTCCTCCAATTTCATCTCCGAGACGCAGGGAATTCTCTACATTGACTCTTTGCCCAATTACAAAGGACTCTAAGGTCGTCTTCCTCATCGTTTCAGGCATAACAAAAAACGAGATGGTTTCTGCATCAAAGGCCGTTACCGTAAGACAGACCCCATCAACAGCCACACTAGCTCCAATAGAGAGTCCAGAAATCCTCTCAGGAGCATGAATAGTCAGAGTTGTTCCCTTAGAAGATGAGTCTATATCAGAGACGCGACCAGTCGATTGAATAATCCCAGAAAACATAGGCACATGAATCAAATAATTGATACTAGTATATCATATAGGGTACGGAGAAGGAAGGGAATTGACAGGATGTATGTG
>PXDG01000055.1 GCA_003565105.1 Parcubacteria group bacterium
AAGATAATGAACGTGAATCATTCTTAAACGATGTTGCATTCGAAGCAGAAGATGGAACCCCGCTAGTCATTTCAACCACACGTCCCGAACTCATCCCAGCCTGTGTTGCCTTATTCTTTCATCCAACCGATGAGAGATATCAACATCTGCTCGGGACCAAAGCCCTGGTGCCCGTAACAGAACATTCTATTCCTATTTTAACGGATGAGTCTGTTGACAAAGATTTCGGAACAGGGTTAATGATGGTTTCGACTTGGGGAGATGCTGAGGATATTGCGAAATGGAAAAAACACACCCTCGATACTCGAGTTATCTTTAATCAGAAAGGAATTTGTAACGAACTAGCTGGTACATATCAAGGACAACACATCTCCAAAGTGAGAGCGCTTATCTTGAATGATCTTCAGCAATCTGGAAAGCTCCAACAACAAAAACCGATCACCCATACGGTTCAAGTATCCGAAAGATCTGGAACCCCCATTGAGTTTATTCAAACCAAGCAATGGTTTATCAAAGTAGTAGAGAACAAAGAAGAACTCCTCGCTCAAGGAGAAAAACTAAATTGGAACCCTTCTCGAATGTATCAAATCTATAAAGATTGGGTAACCTCACTCAAATGGGACTGGTGCATCTCACGACAACGCTATTACGGGGTACCTCTCCCCGTCTGGTATCACAAAGAAACTGGAGAAGCTATTCTTCCCAATGAAGATGAGCTTCCCGTTGACCCGACAGAATACACTCCGCGCGGATACAACAAAGAAGATCTCATCCCCGAAACCGACGTAATGGACACCTGGATGACCTCTTCGGTCTCACCTATTATTGGAGCAACCTTGGGAGATCCTACTACCACACTTGATACCATTACGAACTCAAACTTATACCCAACCAGCCTTAGACCTCAAGCCTTTGAAATTATCCGAACCTGGCTATTCTATACCGTGACAAAATCTCTGTATCACCATAACACGCTTCCATTCACCGATGTCATGATCTCTGGACACGGACTCGATGCCAAAGGGAAGAAAATTTCCAAACGCCTCGGAAACTATACTCCACCAGAACACATCATTGAACAATACGGTGCCGATGCACTTAGATTTTGGGCTACAGGAACCACCTTGGGAGAAAATATTCGCTACAACGAAGATGAAGTAAAAAAAGGGAAAAAGACTACTACCAAGCTATTCAACGCCGCTCGGTTCCTGGAAATGCACTTAAGCGACTTTGATGCCACTCAAAAAGTTACTCTCGAACCTGCAGACACCTGGGTACTCGATCAACTGAACCAAACTATTATTGAGGCTACCGCAGACTTTGAAGCTTACGAATACTTTAAGGCACGAACCGCAATTGATACCTTTTTCTGGAATGTTGTGACTGACAATTACCTCGAATTTGTCAAATACCGACTCTACGATGAAACCCCAGAAGGACAACCTTCCCGCAATGCAGCGCAGTATACTGTCTACCAAGTATTGCTTGGGATCATAAAAATGTATGCCCCAATCCTACCCTTCATCACTGAAGAAATCTATCAGGGACTCTTCCGAAAAACCGAAGGTCAAATCAGTATTCATACTTCAAGCTGGCCAACAGAAAATCCTGAATGGATACTTACTGAGGATACACGTCAAGAGTTCGCCCAGGTACTTAGCTTAGTAGAAGCTGTTCGTGGATACAAATCAACCAACGGAATCTCTCTTGGAAAAGAAATCGAACGCTTTGAATATCAAGGATCCGAAAGCTTGAAAGAATACCTTCCTTTCCTACAAAAAGCGTTACGAGTAGCTGAAATAATTCTTATTCCATAAGCTTTCAAAAAAAACACCCTGCAATCTAACCAAGAACAGGGTGTTTTTGATTACTCCAAGGATGAATTCCTCCTATCAGAAAGAAAAAGAGCCTGTTAAAAAATCAACAAACTCTCTATACGTGATAGATAGAATCGGGATGATAGGATTCGAACCTATAGCAGATTCATACAGCGATGTTCTTAAAGAAGACCATGGATATCCCTAAGAACATTCATTACCGTACCAATGATAACCATCATCACTCATCCCGATGATTATGCATTATATAATCTTATCCTTTCTTTGTCAAAAAGGATATTATCCAACCACCTCAACTAAAACACGCACTTTATCCTGCTCAACCTTCACCTTATGAGTTCCTTCTACTCCTTCCAAACCACGAAAATCCCACTCCACAACTCCTACTGGTTCAGAAATGATCTCGCTATGAGTTCGAATAAGCTCTCCCAATTCAGCTGGAGCATCCACCGTCATTTTGACTCGTTGCTCCATAGAAAGTCGCTGTTTCTTTCGAGTCATTTGCAAATTCCGAATCACTTCACGAACCAATCCTTCTTCTCGAAGTTCTGGGGTAATCTCCGTATCAAGAGTTACCGTAAGCCCTTGATCGGAGAGAGACTCTCCTTCAATAGTATCTTTAGTAACTTCCTTTACGTTAATTTCCGTAGCAATCAATGCTTTCATCCAATCTTGTAAGACAAATCCGTGTACCGACAATCTCCCCAGTGGTTGTCGCACTTTGAGCCCCGCAATATCTCGGAGTTTAAATCCAAGCTCCACAGCTCCTTGCACTTGAGTCATTTGAGAGAATAGTTCGGCAGAATACTCCTTGGCTTCTGGCCAATCACACAGATGAATAGACTCCATAGCTTGATCATCGATATCTTTGACCAACTGCTGATACAAATACTCTGTAATAAATGGAGCGAAAGGAGCCAAAAGAGTTAAGAGAGTCACATATCCTTGATACAGAGTCGCCAAATATTCAGTAGTACCTGCAGCAAAATCACCCCGAGAAGTACGGATATACCACTTGGACATATCGTCCATATAAGATTTAATATGCCTCATCGCTTGAGGGATACGATAATTATTGAGTTCCTTGGTGACTTCTTCAATAGTCTGATTCATTCGTGCGCGCAGCCACTGGTTCTTCACCTCACTGACGGTAAAGGTATCTTCCAAAGGATTCCAATTATGTAGATTGGCATAGGTTACCAAGAAGGAATACATATTCCACAACGGAAGTAAGTACTCTTGTGTCATAATCTTCAAAGTTGCCTCCGAAACAGTCGTATCTTCTCCCGCTGAAATCGGAGTTGAGAAAAAGTTTAACCGAGTAGCATCCGCCCCAAACTGATCCAACAAAATATCTGGGGCACTATAGTTTTGTTTACTCTTAGAAAGTTTCTGCCCATCATCAGCCAAGACCATTCCATTTACCAAGACTTGTTTATAGGGAGCTTGATCAAAAAGTGCAGTTGAGATAGCCATCAAAGAGTAAAACCAGCCTCGCGTCTGATCCAATCCTTCAGCAATATATTCTGCAGGGAATTTATCTCGAAAGAGCTCTTGATTCTCAAACGGATAATGAAACCGAGCAAACGGCATAGATCCCGAGTCATACCAGACATCAATCACGTCTTGGATACGAGTGTATGTCTCACCTTCAAACTCAAAGCTCACCTCATCCACGTATGGTCGATGAGGATCATCCAACGGAACACCTGAGAGCTGCTCTAATTCTGAAAACGATCCAATCACTTTCACCTTGCCTGACTCAGACTTCCAGACAGGAAGTGGCGTCCCCCAATATCGCGATCGAGAAATTCCCCAATCTTTAATATCTGAAAGCCAATTTCCAAATCGCCCCTCCTTAATATGCTCAGGAATCCACGAGACTGACTGATTATTGTTGACCAAATTATCTCGTAATTGAGACATAGCAATATACCACGAGGTAATCGGCTTGTACATCAATGGAGTATTGGTTCGCCAACACATCGGCATATCATGCTCATAATCCATCGCCTTGATCATTCGTCCTCGTTCGGTCAAATCTTGGATAATCTGCTTATTGGCCTTTTTATAAAACATTCCCGCATAGGCAGGAACCTCCTCAGTGAAGTGCCCCTGATCATCAATCACATCCAAAGACTCAATCCCCACTTGTTGGAATATCTCATTATCCTCAGCTCCATATGGAGCTAAATGTACAATTCCTGTCCCCGACTCAGTCGTCAC
>PXDG01000076.1 GCA_003565105.1 Parcubacteria group bacterium
AGTCAAGAGATTGACGAGGACGGCCATTGAGAAGATCTTGGACATAGCGAATTTCATCAGGAGAGACTAAAGAAAAATCAGTACCTTTCGGGAAATACTGTCGAATAAGACCATTGGTGTTTTCATTCGTACCTCGTTGCCATGGACTTGCAGGATCTGCAAAGTATACCTGCATATTAGATGCAGAGCTAAATTCTTTGTGTTGAGACATCTCTTTTCCCTGATCATGGGTAAGAGTCCTTCTGAGGTGAAGCGGTATCTGAGATACCGCTTCAGTGAGAGCTTCTCTCACTTCAAGAGCTCCCTTTCCTTTAGGAAGTGGGACTATGATGGTATACCGTGTTGTTCGTTCTACTAAGGTAGCTATAGCACTTCTTTTGTATTTCCCAATAATAAGATCAGATTCCCAATGTCCAGGAACTATTCTATCTGCTACTTCTGCTGGCCTCTCATGAATTGAGAGCATATCCTTTATCTTACCTCTCAACTCTTCATCTTGAGCTTCTTTCTTCTTGGTTCTTCTGTACTTATGCTTTCTTCTCAGACCCTCTATGAGGGTCTTTTTTAGTTCTCCCCGTGGGAGAACATAGATGTATTGGTAGATTGTTTCATGAGATACATGCATAGCGGGATTCTCTGGATAATCTAATATGAGTCGGTGCTGAATTTGTTTAGGAGACCATCCAAGTTTGAGATAGAGATGAACATATTTCTGGATAGTGGGTTTTTGGATAAGAATCCTTTTTCCATATCTTCGTGTTTTTGCAGCATGAGTAGCTTTCTTATGAGCATAGGATGCTCTATATATTTCTTGGCTATCTCTATACTTTTGAAATTCTCTCGTAATACTACTTCTGTGTACTCCTAATTCTAGTGCTATCTGACTCTTATTGTATCCCATTTCTTGATACGTTTCTATCTTTATTCTTTTCTCATAACTTATCCTTCTATATCTCTTCATACTTCTTTTCCTTTATGCTTTCTTCTATTCTACTCTGTTGCATTAAATTCCTGAAGCGAAGTATATAAAACAACCCCCTCTCATACAGAGGGGGTGTTTTTAGAGGAAGTTATCTTTTTCTTTTAGTAAAAAGATAAAAACTCATGGATATTAAGGCGATTATCATACTATTCTCAGGAACCTCTCGGGATTCAGTAGAGTACGATGAATCAGTAATTGACTGAGATTGTACTAAAGGTCTCTCTTCAATTGTTTTGAAGCTATTGAAAGCGTATCCAGAGTGTGTTGAAGTTGTCAATTCAAGTACACTAATGAGATTATTGGGATCAGTCTTAATACCTATCCAGGAGGCTCCATTATATGGATTTTCATTCATTAAAATGGATTGGGAGCTAATCAGATTATTTTGTTGATTATATGCGTTAAGGTAGACTAAGCTATAATCCCAATCAGAGTTGTTTTTTATTTGAAATCCTATTGCTTGTATAGGATTATCAAAGCTTGCTGTAAGGGTCTGATTATCTAGACTCCATAGCAGGTTATCTCCAGTAGGAAAGTGAGACTCCCAAACCCACTGATATTGATCATCAACGAGTTGAAGAGGCTTTCCTTCTTTGGTTATAGCAACTGAATTTGTGTTATCTGAATTAGGAGTCTCAATGAGATTCTCTACAGATGTATTTTGATGTAACGTACTCCAATTATAGGAGTGAGTATTGTAATGGAGAAGAACTTCTTCTACATTTATGTTCGTTATGAGAGTGGCAGCACTAACGGAATTGTTTAGACTTACTACCAGAGAAATTACGAACGAATAACCTTTAATTTTCAATTTTACCTCATTGTATATGAACGTTAGGTTTTATTTTAACCCGATATATAATATCATATAGCATACAATTTGTATAGATTATGGTTGATAGTAAGGATCTAAATATACGAAAAAGAGTAGGGGCATCCTACTCTTATATGAAATGGTTATCTGAGATCTAGACAATCCCATAGAATAATTATTGATATAATGAGTGTAATATCTATTACACTTGATAGGTTTTGATTCATAGAGTTCCTATAAAAAGACGATGTAATAATACCATACAAGTACTTCATTTGTGTAGAGGCAATGTACTTTTGTAGCAGATTGTATCTCATCATAATGGACAAAAGTGGATATATATAGGTATAATCATTCATATTACTTAATGCGATTCATATGGACGATCTAAAAAAGTTTGCAGTAGGAACGATTATTACTCTTGTTATTGGAGGTACTGCATACAGTGTTACTCAAGAAGATGTAGTCAATAATTTTGCTCAAGATACTGGATTGACTCAGGAGCAAGCAGAGCAATATATTACAGGGATGAATGAAGATGAGCTCGATACCTGGGATAACGTAGGAAAAGAAATGGTTCAAGAAGGGACGGACGTGATAAGTATTGCCGCAGGTATTGATTGTACGAATTATGAATATGAGTGGGAGTCAGTTAGCTTATCTTGTGCCCAAGGGAAGTCTCAGCTTCAGACCTTAGGACAAAACACACTGAATCTTGGACGATCATACCTCAAACTAAGTACTGATACCGCAACTTCAGCTGATATGGAACAAACAATTCGGGATATAGATACCTTAAATGCGAGTTTAAGATTATCTGTTGTCACAGCGAATTTTCATTCAACGGAGATTGAAGAGATACGAAATACTAATTCCTATAATAAGGCGGTATTACAAGCAGCGTTAGGAGGTGAATAAATAGTCTGTTCTTTCAGCTGGAATCTACTGGATATCCGATCGTGACGGATGAACGCAAGAAATATATAAAAGATAATACAAAGTGAGGTATGAATCACAGTGTGGTGCAATATAGCGGATGGTTTGCCTCCTTAGATGGCAATTGCGCTGAATTTTCCTATATTGATCAGATACTATTGAATCTTTCTGGGCAGCCAGGATCAGTTCCTTTGCCAATGGGCACCCCAAACCTTGACACATTACACTCTTCTCCGAAATAGAGGAGTATAATACACATTATCTTTAGAGTAGGAAGAATATCTATGAATCTGTCTAATACGTATGATCTATTTAGAGTGTATTACGTATCTATTTTATGTATTATTTTGTGGCAATAGTGCTCAGATGGTCATTTCAAACTTGTGTGGTATACTAATGTTACAATAGTTCACGTTACAATGATGCAAAGTATGTTCTATATATTACATTTTTCAATATGATCGCACTGCTTCAATTTCGTTCCGATCAATCAGGATGGCACGAAGTGAAATGTATTTACGATGGGATGGGAGTTCCATACTCACAGTATGTTATCTTGAATATGACATCACCTTTTTTGAATGCTGAATTAATTATTGAGATTGTAAAAAATGCTCAAGGAGTGATCTTGGGAGGTAATGGAGAAGGTGGGTATGAAGAAACTGATCCTATGAAACGGAAAGTATTTGAAACTGTTCGCTTGAAGACTCATCGTGTTTTATCAGTGCTTGAAGATCGAGAAATTCCAGTGTTTGGCACCTGTTTTGGACATCAGATTATTGCTGATTATATTGGAGGAACTGTGGAAGCAGATAAAAGTCAAGCTGAGACTGGGATTATTCCTATTACATTGACGTCTCAAGGGCGTTTGGATCCAATATATTCTTCCTTTCCTGGAACGTTTAGTGCTGCAGAGGGGCATAAATCTTCTGTGTGCACTCTTCCAAGTGAAGCAATAATATTAGCTTCAAGTGAGCGATGCTTGATTCAGTCATTTAGATATCGCAAAATGATTGGAACGCAGTTTCATCCAGAGTTTAATCAACAGGATTTGGCTGATAGATTAGAAATGTACCCAGAATATATGGCAAACAGTATTAAAAGTGGGGACGAAGATACTGAGTTAATGGTCAAAAGATTGCTCGCGAATTTTCGAAAGAGTCTGTATAAAGGGTGAGTGGAGAGTTTGGTGTTCTCAAGAAATTACCATACCAAATATGAGTTAGTAGCTGGCTAGATTCTCTTGAGTCAATTTCTGCTGGATGAGAGATCCAATCACTCCAGCATCATTATAT
>PXDG01000129.1 GCA_003565105.1 Parcubacteria group bacterium
AAAGAAATGTTAGAACTCCAACAATTATTTCTGATGACCATGGAAATTTATATTCTAAGGATGAGAACTCATCATTCATCACAGTATTTTCATTTATTGAAGGCAAGTCGCTAGATAATTCATTAGTGACACGTAAAGAATATGCTTTTAAAGCTGGAGAGACTCTGGCTAACTTACATATCAAGGCTAAAGACTTTCCTGAAAAAAACTCTCAAAGGGTACTGAGTTCTGAAATCGTGATGGGTCTCAGTGAAAAGGATTCTCTACTAAAGACATCTCCTGCAGAGGCTCCAGGATTTATAGAACATCTGGAAAAGGCTCTTACTATTTTCGAGCAATCAAGCCCCAAAGAATACTTATCAATACTTCATAACGATTTTAGACCTCAAAATATTATCGCAACTCCAAAAGACTCTCTTTATATAATAGATTTTGATTGGGCAACACCCGGACCTGTACAAAAAGATCTTGCACTAGCTCTTCTGGAATGGGGACGTACTGATGATGAGAAAGAGTTTAATATAGAAATTATAAGAAAATTTTTAAAAGGATATAATAACGCTTCCCCCTTCTCTTTAACATTCAATCAAGAACTTAAAGATTGGATGTTTGCAAACGCAATGAGCGATGCTACTTCATTTATCCTGTATAGGCTCCGTATCAACAAACCAACTTCGCCGAGTAAATCATTTATGTATCAGAAGGCAATTGATATTCTCAATATGGAGACACCCTATATATAAGAAACTGATTCTTTCATCACCCAAAGACTCTAAGCCTCTCAAATACTACTGAATCCAAAGAATTACAGAACTCATCTTTTTTACACTTCTCTACTATCTCATCTTGAGAGATCCAACACACCTGCTCGACTTCACCATCAGCAAAAGAAAGGTCTCTTATATCTCCACTCCAGCGGAGGAGGTACACCATACCGTGATGTTTCGCGGTATCACTCTTTTTAATATACAGTTCTTGTAAATCCTGCTCCGTAAGTTCACTCAAGCCCAGTTCTTCTGCGAGCTCTCCAAGAGCGTTCTTACTATATGTCTCCCCAGCTTTCAGGTGTCCACCAAAAAAGGACTGCCATTTACCTGGGTTTGAATCTTTGGAAAAAGATCGCTGTTGACACAAAATATCACCATTATCATTGACGATCCAAATATGAGTAGTTCTGTGCCAATAAGTCAATGTATGATGAGCTTCTGCTCGAGAGACTACCTTCCCAGTAGGATTGTTATCCTCGGTATAAATATCAAAAAATTCTTGTGATGACATAATACTACTCATAGCTTATTCTGGACTTTCTACTCCTTCCGAACCTTAGGAGTGACCCAGAATCCAAGATATTTTCCAAAGAAGAGTCGGGTTTGAGCTTCAAGGGCAGGAAGGGCTCCAAAGAAAAGTGCGGCGAGTGGAACTAATGCCCACTGAAGATACATCATAATAGATCGGCGTACAGAGTATTTCTCTGGTCTTGGAGGTAAGAGTACTCGATTAATATAGGCTGTTACCAATAGTCCTACCAAAGTAATGGTCATTAGATTCGAGGCATAGCGAGGAAGGTTATTAGAGATTACGGTCTCTTGAAACTCTGGTCCTCCGAACCAAATTGGGAACCAAAGATAAATAGCCAAGATAATAGCCGAGGTTGCCCAGGTAAAGTGTCCGATAATCATATTACTGATACGTCGAATCTTTGGTCCGAGTGCTGCTCGAGGGTTGCGAGCGTATGATCGCATTACTAAAGCCAGATCTTCAATTCCATAGGCCCAGCGTCGCATTTGCTTATATTGATTCAATGCAGTTTGCCCCAAAGTTTTGGCCTGAACGGCATCAAGAGATACTGGGACATGAATAGGTTGAACCTTGTATTCTCCATCAAAGTAATCTACACATTTCCAATAAATGATAGAGTCATCCGACACCATATTTACTGGCCAATAATTCACATCTACCAAGGTCTTGAAGCTCATTGAGTGACTTGAAAAAGTAACCATCCGATCAATTCTCACTGACTCCATCATATGCCAAAAAGAAGAGCTCATAGCCACTACACGGGTAGCTGCAGGTGCATCCCAAATATTGTTATGATACATCGGCAATGGCTGGTAACTCTGTTGATATGGATTTTCTGCGGTAAGAAAGGAATAGGTAAGGGCTCCGAAATACTGTGGGTGGGCAATAGTATCGCTATCGAAGACCGAGATAATCACATTTTTTTGAGGTATAGATCGCTCCTTGAGATATTTCTTCATCTGCTTAGCTGAGTAAGTAGCGTTGGCTCCCTTAGCTTTCATCTCTCCTTCTATTCCATCAGGATGCGCGGTTACTATAAATCCTCCAAAAGTCTTTCCAAATATTTCTTGTAAATGCTGTTCTTTTTCCTCTCGATACGAACCTTCCCGTTCTTCGGTTGCCACCACGACGATCATTTTTTCAAGCGGATATTGAGCCTGAGCAATCGAACGAATACTTTGTTCTAACACTTCTTTAGACTCATCATATGTCAAAAACATTACTATATGATAAATATCATCAAAATTATCGAATGATTGACTCTTCGATAACCAATCGTGCTCTTTTCCTTCTTTCATTTCTTTGTAAGCTACTACAAGATGAACACTCAAATATATGGCTTTAAATAACCAATAAATATTATAAATAAGAATGAATAGGGCAACTCCCAACGGAACAATAAAAGAGAGTAGAATCAATACGACAAAAGTCCCCCAAGATAATATGGCAGGAACCATCTCATAGAACCGCTGTACACGACGTTCTTTGGGATCAATTGTTTTTGGATCGGGAAATTGGTACATATACTAAGAATTAACCTGAATGACTAGTATCAAATAATACAGGATTCCGATCAAAGTTACAATAGTTATACCAAAGAGCCAATACGTACAAACAAATCGAATGACTTTGTGAAAAAGCTGTTTCCACCATAGAGCAGAAAGAATCAGACTATTTATCACCGTTATGCCTAGCGCTACCGCTATCTGCCACCAAATCATCGAGACATTTTGGATAACCGTAGTTCCTTGATACGCCGTAAATTGTAACTCAAGCACTCGACCAGGAAAAGAGACCTGCGTGATATAAAATCCTAATCCCACCATTACAATATTTAAAGCAATAATAACCAACCCTAAAATAATTAAGGGAATAGTGTGCTGAGATTGAGGAATAAAAGAACGATTCCTCATGAGTCTATATCTATTCGCAATCGATGCACCTGATATTCATCATCTCCAATACAAGTATTCAATTCCTCCAAAAGATCAAACTCATATAATTTCACTTGGGAGGCCTCTGCATGACAGGTAACGCCTACAGTAAGTGTATTAACCTTGATATGTTTTGCTCGAGAAAAGGACAACTCTGAAAACACCTGTTGAACAATATCATTATAGGCCATACAAACGCGAGTACTGGACACTTTTCGATACATATCAGAGTGTTCAGGATATTTATTTTGCAGAAGATTTTCAATTTTCATATAACGATTTTTCCTTGTTTTTTGAGAAAATACTCAAGACTATAGTATTTGTATTATATCATATTATGCTCTTCCAAGACAGCACCATAATCTCAATTCTGCTTCAACATTTATTTTTTCACCTCAGTGACAATTGAAGATATCTGATGATGCGCGGTCTCTATATCTATTCTATCTCCTGACTGGAGTGCAGGAATATCCGTCAAAATCTTACCATCATACCGAATAATACTATACCCTCGCTGGAGAATATGCTGAGGATCAAATGACTTCATCAATGCTTGTTTATATTCAATTTCAAGCATATTACGTTGTATAGTCTGACGCACTTTCTGCAACATTTGCTGAGGAAAGCCATCAATACGGAGAGCATCCTGATGAACTCGAACCTGAATACGACGACTCAAATCATTCACCCAACGAATGCGGCCTTCAACGCGTTCTCGAACAGTAACAATGGCTCGAGAAATCCGATATAGATACATATCTACTTCATTTTTTTGATACGATATCTT
>PXDG01000083.1 GCA_003565105.1 Parcubacteria group bacterium
CAAAATGTCCTGCCGCATACGTTCTAAATATGCTTGTATATCTTCACCAGGATTTGGTTCTTCTGTCAACTCCACTTGTTGCGGCTCTTGCTGTCCCTCTTGTGGTGGCGCAACTGGCTGTCCCTGGGTTATACCTTCTTGGGGTTCTTCGCTGCCTTCCGGCAACTCGTTTCCTTCTTCATCAATCGGCACTTCCTCTACCCCGCCTGCTTCATCTTCCAATAGCGGGTTTGTTCCTTCGAACCCTTCCGGGTGAAACCGCGTTGTAGCAAATAGCTGTAAATCCATTAAGAAATTTCTCATATCACATCATACCTCCCTATTCTTCACTCATTTGTAATTCGGTCGGTCCCGGCGGCGGTTCTTCTGGCCCTCCTGGTGGTGGTCCTTCCATCGGTCCTTGCGGCTGCACTTTTGCCTGCAACTGTTGAATGTGCATATCCACATGGGCGGCGTAGGCTTCCGCTACTGCCGGATTTTCCTGTACGTTTTCTTCGTAGTCGCTGGTTAAACGCTGTTGGTTATGCCATTCTAAATGGGTTACATCGTCGTCATAATCGGCAACTTCTGGCATTTCCCCGTTGTTCATTATGCGATTTTCGCGACGTGCTTTCTCAATCTGCAATTCTGTCTCGGTATCAAACTGTTCCCAGTTACCCATTTCAAGCATTTCAAATATTTTGGAACGGCCAGCTTTGGATAACGCCCCTGTTTCCGGGTCGTTAAACAGGCCGGAATTAATTAAATCAAAGACCATTTGTTTGCGTTGTGCCGGAGATTCGCTTAGCTGGGTTCCGGTTTCGATGTAAATATCATCCGATGTTAAACTGCTTCCCAACCATTCCACAACGTCCACTTCATTGTTTTTACCAACGCTGCGTAAAATTCTTGGGAAGTCGGCGTACTGCTGGTACAGCCGTATCCACATTTTCGCCGTCTTAATAATAGAGGTATCAATATGTTTAGCGGTTAACGATAATCGGGTATCGTCCTGTTCCTGCAAAATAGCCAACGCTACCCCGGAATTAACGCCTGTCGGGGCAGAGGAATCTCTGGATATTTCCGATACGCCGGAGATGATAATAAACTGCTGCATGAGTCGGTCTTCCTCCAACTCAAAGGTCTGTGGCAATGGATGGTAATTCATGTAAGTTGGAAACTGTGCGCCTTTCCGTACCGGAATCATGGCGCCGGGGGCTAACCCCTCTGTTTCCAGCCAATCTTCATCAATGCTGCCTTCTTCGTACACCAACTGGCCGATGCTTGCCCGGTTCAGGTATTCCTTCATCCGGTTTTTAAGTGCGTTATAATCTCTTTGAATCGGTATCAATCTTTCAATGATAGACTTGCCAAAGAAACAATTCACCCGGACAATACACCGTTGCAAAACGAACGGTAGGTCGGGTTCTCCGTTTCTCCCTATCTGATAAGGGAGTTCTGACGTAAGCAACATTTCATCATCGGTACAAATAATTAAACGACCTGACGGAAATTCTTCCGTTGGCCGTTCCCAATACTCATAGACAATAGAATGGTCTTTTTTCTTTTGACTTCCCACGCTGTACCCTCCGGTATGAGAATTAAGCCCTCCCATGATGTTTGCGTGTTCTTTCAGCGTAAAGACATTTATATCGCTACCTTCCACGTCTTTGCCCCATATCTTTTTAATATCGTTAACGTGGTAGGCTTTTGCATGGATGATGCTTTCGCAATCGTCAATTCCGGTAGAAAAAGGACTGTCCGGGAAGATTTCAAAGGGAGAACATACCGTTGGGGCAATGTCTCCTTCGTTAAAGCCTGGTACTATTTGCCTGCCTTCGTTATCGTCCCATACGTTCTTTAACACCGCCGTACCGCAAATCTCACTCCAATTATTAAGTTCTAACTGCCTGTCCCTCATCACATGTTCAGAGTAAGTATTTTCCACTACCTTGTTTGTAACTTTAGCTGCCGATATGTCTTCTTTACTGCTGGAAGCTGGGCGGCATTTAATGATGGGTGATAACCTCGATAATTTTGCCAGCCTCGTTTCCATGATTGGCGCAATGTGATTGTAAACACCCCTTTCCTGCCACCAGGAAATTTTCGGGACTTCTTCAATCGAATTAGTGAAGGGGTTAATATCGAGATATTGGTTCCCTTCCACAAAGTTAATATTTAGCCGCCATTGCAATTCAAAGGGCAACCGTTCCTTTTGCCGACGGGTAAATTCGCCTGTAACAAAAGAGACGAGTTCTTCTTCGGACATAAAGTCTGCTTTTTCTTCCATAGACGTCGCAAAGTCTTGGGAGTGGTCGCCAGTCTTCATGCCGGACTTAAATATTTTCTTAACTGAATCTATAATAGCCATGACGCACCCCCTTTATAAATCAATTATAGATACCGTCACGTTTCAGCTTTTCTTCCAGTTCCGGGTCCACCGCTTTATGGATTGGGTTTTTCCCTTTGGTAACGGGCCTTTCCGCTGTCGGTTCCGGTATTCCTGTCAGTCGGTCGTACCGTCGGTAAAACTCTTTCCGTTCCTGCAAATTCATCATATTAAGAAAAACAATGTACCCAAATTGTAGAAATATCACCACTACCAGCAAGGTAATAGGTTCCATGTTTATGCCTCCTTATCAAAGTTCCCTGTTTGTTCACATTCAGGGATTGCCTCTCTCAACTTCTCCATAATTTGTGGGCGGGTCATATGCCCATCGTCAGCGCTATCGTCCCTGGTATCAATGCCTAACTGTTTAGCAACATACATCAATCTTGCTTTCTTGCTTCGGTCATTCCAATACAACTTTCGTTGCTTTGCCTCAATCTGTCTTTTTTCAAAGGCTATCTTTTCTTCCTGCATGACTTTTGCCGCTTCCCCTTTTACAGCCGCATAGGAAGCGTAGATTTGATTCCAACATTCATCGCACATGTTATATCCGGTATGCCGATGCGTTCTATGGCCGATATAATGAATCGCCATGTTCCGGCAGCCGTAAACCTCGCACCGGATTCCGGTACGGGTCTTATAATCGTAAATGGCACTCATTCAGTTCCCCCCTCGGTGAATACTTCATCTTCCAATGCTTGCAACCTTATTTCAACTTCTTCAAACGCGGTCAAAAACTCATTGATAATATCCTTCTCAACCCGGTTCACTCGCTGTTTTCCCAACCTGTCTCTAACGTTCCGAAAACTAATACCTGATTGTTCAGCCATGTTTTCCCTCCTAACTTAACCTTTTATTAGTTTGAACACTTTTCTTAGCCAGTTTGCTTTTATGCTGTTCAATAATGCCCTTCGGTTTTTCCGGCGCCCTTACCCGGTCGATATGATACGCGATAAGGCCATACCCGGCCCCGTCGTACCAGTGGTCGTAGTCCGTTAAAGCAACCTTTTCTGAATCGTTCTCGTCGTTTACCTGTAATGGCAACGTTTCAATCAACTTCTTGCAGGTATTAAAAATCTTTACCTTAGAGGTAATGATTCCTTCCCCGCTTTCCCGTGGTTCCAAATATTCCACCCAGGTCGCCTTTCTTAGTTTTCTGTCCGTCACCGCTTTGGTGAAAGGCCCTGGAACGCCACCCTCAATATAATAATCAACCAACGTCTTGCCTGTTTCGTGAGACTTCGCAAAGGCGTCATGCCCTAACACTATCTCGTCCAACCGGATAGACTTGTCTAACATTTCCCCGGTTTCTTCACAGTATTCCTCATAATTGTTTTCTTTCGCCACATGTTCAGCCTGTTGTGTATAAGTGAGTTTCGGGTCGTCATAATCTCGGGTAAACTCTTTTGTAACGTAAACCGTCCCCAGTTCATCCACGGCAAACCAGTACCATGCAAAGGGGTCGGTATAACCGTTATCAACGCCCATCCATTGCCGCCAATGGGAAGGTATTTCAAAGGGTTCCGTCACATGTATCTTGGGATTCCATTTTTCAAAGGCCATCCCTTCGTAAACGTCCCAATCGCCGTACAGAAAGGCACGTTTCTTTTCTTCTGATAAGTTTTCCAGACG
>PXDG01000065.1 GCA_003565105.1 Parcubacteria group bacterium
GAAATAGCTTACTTACGGAAAAATATAAATCTCATTGCCTGTGCCAATATTTCTAAGCACAGACTGCAAGCCTTAGCAGTCAAGATCCAGAAATGTGGATACGGAACGTATTTCTTACAAAGACTAGCTGATTACCGTTGGTATTGGATGAGCGTAGATATACAGGCCGAACAAATGATACGAACCTGCATCAAAGCTGGCTGGGTACCAATATATAATGTATGTACTATAGAAAAGCTCTACAACCATCACCAAGTCTTTCAAAATACATCCATCCCTAAACGATATAGTGAACAACATGTGCAAGGACTTGGGAGAGCTACGACGATTTCTAAGCCTGGCTACAAATCCACTTCTCAAGTGATATTTGCTAGCAAAAAACTATAAACACCCCCATTCTAGTCGAGAGCCATCCTCTCGACTATTTTATTTCACAGATAGTGAGCTAAAGCAAGCCGTATAATGCCGTACATCGCAACATATCCTTGAGTATTCGGATGCAGTCCATCTTCAGTAAGAATACTTCTTTTGTGATCGTGTAAGGGATGATACACATCTATCAAAGGGATGTCTTTTCCTTGAGATACTGCTTCGAGTACTTGAAGGTATTGATCTACATTTTCCTCTGTGTACAACTGATCTGGATACAATGCGTTAATACTCTCCGCTACAATGGGGGGTGGAGTAATCAAAAGTGGTATTGCTTGATGTTTTTGACAGATATCGATACAAGTAATGAGATTGTCCCGATACTCAGACAAAGCAACATAGAACGATTCTGTATCTAAATAATACCGCATATCATTCGACCCAATAGCAATCGTAACAACAGACCTTCTTTTCGAATGAGCCCGAGCTACCAATTCCAACTCCATTCGCATACACAGTTCTGATGAATTTTCTCCAGGGATACCCAAGGGGTAAATCCGAGCATCTGGATATTCTTGCATCAAAAGATCCACCCAACCATTTCGAGGACTCCCAATACCATAGGTTATACTATCTCCAAAACACAGTATTTGATACGTTTCGTTATTCATAAATTTTCTTGGTAAGAATTACTCTTTAGTCATATTCTTTTTTATTATATCACTCTTTTCTGTATTATTTTTGTATTATGAGAATATCACATATTTGATCCCCATTCCGTATCAGAGATGAGATATTATACAGTAGCACCTTACATCTTATGATACAATGAAGTGAGATTATAGAGTTTGTTATATGTGGAAAGTAGAATACATCCAAGGAGCCACCTGGTTTGTCCAAAAAGAGCTTACCCTCAAAGGGCTCTCTTCTGGTATCATCAGTGCCGACGAGCAGTACACCTACCTTACCAAGGCAAGCATCTCCTTAGATCAGCTCAAAAGCCTCCAGACCGTCACAAAAGTATATAGCGTCGTTCAACATTCGGACTATTCCCCCAAATATCTCTCTAAGCACAAATCGATCATACGAAAAGCACTCTCCGTACTCAATGAGACTATGGATGACTTTGAGTCCTTCCAAATTAAATGTGCGGGAGACGATACTCCCGAGGTCCAGTCCATCATCAGATACCTGAGCCAAGAGCTGGCCATACCTCACGATATCAACAGTCCCGACCTCAAGATCCAGATTATCAAACAAAACGATAATCTGTGGGAACTAGCCATCCAACTCACTCCCCGCCCCCTCAGTGCCCGAGAATACAAAGTCTCCCATCTTAGCGGAGCTCTCAATCCCACCATCGCTCACGGGATGAATCTCCTCGCTGGAGTAGACAGTCAGGCCTCCGTACTCAATCCGTGTTGTGGAAGTGCGACCTTGCTTATCGAAGCTCTGCATTGCAATCCCAATATCAAGACTGCCATCGGCTTCGACATCGAGCGAGAAGCCCTCTCCGCCTCTCTAGATAATATCAAACAAGCCGGACTAATCCGCAAGATCAAGATTCAAACCCTCGATATAATGGAAGCCCTGCCCCCTCATATAGCAAATCAAAAATTCGAAGCCATCGTATCCGACCTCCCCTTTGGCATGGCCATCTCTAAATACCTAGATCTCGAATCACTCTACACGCGCTATATCGAGATAGCTGAAAGGTGCCTCACTCCCCACGGAGCCCTGGTCACCATCACCAGCCAAGACCACCTCTTCCAAGATATCATCAAGCACTCCATCTTCCGCATAGCCAAGCAGATTCCACTGCGACAAATGACAACAGCAGGAGAGTATTTGGAGACTACAGTGTTTTTGTGTAGGAAGTAAGGTTTTGACGAATCGCCATACCTCGAAGTCTTTTGTCTATCCAATCCTGCGGATACCCTTTAGCTTCATATAAGGCTTTCATTCGCTCTTGAGCGAGTTCTGGATTTTCAATTTCTTCGATCCCTTTTTCCTATATATCAAAAGTAGCTATTCGTTTAATAATCATTTAGTATTCGTTTAAGTTTTCCATACTAAGATCTCTTGTGTTCATTTGTGCCGTAAAAAATAGTAGCGTAATTTGGTGAAATCATAGATAAAGATACACAAATATGATGAGCTTATATTGTATAGTGTTACCTAGACATATGTATGTATTGTGAAAATAAATAGTCTTATTTTATGAATCTAATTTGCAAATTTAGCTTCTTCGTTTCAGGAATTTAATGCAACAGAGTAGAATAGAAGAAAGCATTAAGGAAAAGAAGTGATTTCAATATTCTCAATGCTCAACAAGGTGGTAAGGACATTACAATTAACTCCTTTTAGATATGACTGTATGAAGCAAATACACATTCTATACCATAGAATATATCTATGATATTATTATCATATACAACCTAATACCACATATCATATGAATCATTCATTTTCAAAACAAAACATCGTGTTAATTTTATATATTCGGTAATAACAGTTGGACTTTATATGCCATTTTGGTTTGCAAAGAATCAAAAAATATTTAATAGTCTTCATTCGAAAATCAAAGTAACTAATCTCCCTCTTATTATCGCCTCAATAGCTTTTGGAGCTTCATTCCTGCTAACTCTTATTCGTTTTGCTCTAGCAATCTTTGATCCGTCCCCCCTTCCAGAGATCTTAGATCTATATGATGCCGTAGTACAAATCTGTGGAACAGTGGCTATACTGGTGACAGCATTCCAGGCACGAACCATTCTCAAGGATCACTATAAAATAAATATTTCGATCCTCTTTACTATACTATTCTCCTACGTTTACTTTCAATTTAAAATAAACCAATTACTAGAAAATAATTAACAATCCTACAGCATATCTCATTCATCTAAGGGATTATCATATGCAATATCAAAGAGTACGTGCAGTCATACTCTACAACCACCAATTAGTGTGTATCAAAAGAGTAAAGGAGAATGAGATATATTATGTTCTTCCAGGAGGAGGTGTGGAAGGCCAAGAAAATCACTTTCAAGCTCTCACAAGAGAATGTACTGAAGAATTGAGTGTAACTGTAGATATCAAGAATTTAATATTTGAAAGAGTCTTCAATAATCAACAAGAATTCTTTTATGTATGCTCAATCAACAGTGGTGAATTAGGACACGGTCACGGGCCTGAATTTCAGAGTAACTCAGTGTATGAAGGGGATCATTTGATCGAGTTAGTAAATCTCTCTCATCTCAACGATATAGATCTAAAACCAACGGAATTAAAGGATATTATACTCTCTCTCCATACATCCTATGATTGACTTACCCACTTACTCAAAATTAAATGTTTGTAACGTTGTATTAATGCAAGATGGAATTGCTAATACCACATACAAAGCTGACTCTAGTCAAGGAGAGATCGTTGCTCGAATCAGCAAGGATTCAAATCGAAAGGATCCTACCTTTGAAGCAGCTTTAATACATTTTTTAAATCAAAGAAATGTTAGAACTCCAACAATTATTTCTGATGACCATGGAAATTTATATTCTAAGGATGAGAACTCATCATTCATCACAGTATTTTCATTTATTGAAGGCAAGTCGCTAGATAATTC
>PXDG01000144.1 GCA_003565105.1 Parcubacteria group bacterium
TATAAAAATTAAAAAAATCAATGAAAATCAAATTCTACACTGAGTATAGATATTACCAAGAATCAAGCTGGTATTTAGTATAATGAAGAAGCTGTTTATTGTCAAGGATGATAACCTCTCATTTATTCCACCAAGTATCAATAGCGTTTTCTCTTTTTCCTTAAAATCTCAATAAATACCGCCTTCGTCGAAAGATATGCATTCTCCATATGATATAGACAACAATCCCGATATTAATCGTCGTAAACACCATAAAGGGAAATCTAATCCAAAATATCGTGGCATTAATCGATTCATCAAAGAGCAAAAAGTAAACATCTCCAATAACCAAAAATATCTCAACCATTAAGCTTAACCGGAGTGAATTTCGCGTCACGTCAATCTCTTTACGCATCAGCCCTTGAAGAGTAAAGATACCTAAGATAGATGATATAATAGCTAAAAAGAGAAATTCCAACCGTAATGGCATCGATACAATGAGACCAAATAATGAAAGTCCTTCAATAATGATATCTGCAATTGCTTGTATAATTGCATTAATTGCCATAAATACCGACAAGGCAATAACACTATCGGGTACAGATGCAAATTTTCCTTGATTGGTATCAACAATGAGTCGAGTAAATTTAACCAGATTTCCAATAAAAAATTTTTTCATTGCTGAAACCATTTATAACATATATCGGTAATTCTTCGATGAGCCTCTTTAGTGCGAATTACAACTTCTTCAGGAGGCACCATATCTAACCCTTCTATACCAATAATACGAATATCTGTAGCTCCAATCCAACGAAAGTTTGCTTCAAACAAGCTTTCAATAGTATTCATTCCTTCAGTGTTATGCACTTCATCAAACACAATCCCTGCAGTGTACAATGACAAAACTCTTAAATGATCACATAATGGGACCACCCCATTACTTTCTGTCACATCAAATGTTTTTCCTCTCTGAAAAGACGCGTCAATCCAAGCTTTCACTGGAGCAGGGACACCAAAGTTATATAATGGACAAGCTACAATAAGAATATCCGTCTGAACCAACTGATCTGCAAAACTATCCATCTGAGACAACTCAGCCTCCTCTTGTTCTGTTAGAGGCTGTTGATCATAGTTTCTCCGATAATATAAAGCTATCTTACGCCGATCCATTAATTCAGGTAAAGTATATGCAAGATCAACTTCTTGATAAATATAATCTTCTGGGAATAATTTTATAACATATTCAAGTAGGGCTTTGGTCCGAGATTCCTCCTCTCGTGGGGTGTATTTAACTACTAAAACGTTCATACTCATATGGCGAGAAGTTAGCTTATTATCTTCGTCGTCTATGGGTCGAAACCCCGCATTCGGGATAAAACAATCATAAATATATTATATCATAGTTCATATAATATATGAACGTATACCGCGTTATAAGGGGAGAAGAAGGAGTGTGAGGGAATTGATTCTTATAGATTTAAAAACACAGCACTTCCTTTTCCTCAAGACTCGGGAATCCATACCGAACGATTTTTTTGACATCTGCTTCACACATCTGAAAAATAAGTACACTATCAGAAGAAGTAAATCGACGTTTGAAGGTATGTTCAATCTCTTCTAAAATATTATCCATCATACGACGACTATGCTTGATTTCATATACTGAGTACTGAACCTTCCGACCATGTTTGTCCAAAAACTTAGCAAACTGGGCACGGAGTTTATCATTAGAAAAATCATAACACACAATAATCATACTCGAGCAATGAGCCGGTATTGAGGAAATTTGTTATCTTCACTATTCATCGTATGTCGATAATACTTCCTCACGTAGCCAAAGATTTCTTCTTTTTGATTCATAATCTCTTGAAGGAAATATTGATTATACTTTTTAGATAGAGCCCACGAAAGTTCATACATTCCGTTCTTTTTCGAAAAATCCTTCTGATCAAGAATACCTAAGGTGTACATCTTACGAATAGCTCTATCAATCACTGGGCGAAAAGGCTCCATAATATCACAAGCCAAAGATTTTCGAGCATAAAACAACTGATGATAACACCCCTTATATGTATCAAATCCATGGACTCGAAGGAGAGCTTCTACAAAATAAAATAATTGCGTATAGCCAATATCCATAAGTACATTTGGAATATCAACTCTCGTTCGCGGAGCTCGCTTCCACCAATCAAGCTCAGCAAAGTATACCGAGAAGTATTTCCGCGCATACGAACCTTCAATACCAGAAAGCTCATATCTATCAGAAGCCGAACGGATTTTTTGGACCGCTTCTTTTTTGAGCTCCTTATACGCCCCAACAGAATTATTCACCGAACACATCAATTTTAATTGATTACAGACTTTATTCTCGACCAATATCTTGGCAAATCGGAGATCGTCCTCCTCTCGACTCATATATTGTTTATGTCGCAAGAGAAAGTTTCCTTCTGCTTGAGAAATAACTTCCGTAATCACATTGAAATTTTGCTTCATAAGGATGATCGAAACTCCATACTCTTGGCAAGCAGCGATAAACTTCGTAGTCAAAGAGACATCTCCCATCACAAAAATAACAAAGATCTTGTACAAGCTTACTTTTGCCGCCACTTCCCCATCCTTCTTGTATACAACATTTCTATTCAAGATGGAAAGACTACTTCGCACTCCCCACTCACAATGGATAAAGATCAATTGTTTCTCGGCAAAATCAGGATATGAAAGCATATTAGTAAGATAATTCTTTATAAATACTCACTTCACACCGTTTCTTTTGATCCACAGAGTCATCTTCCTTCAGTGGATTATACATCATCATTTTTCTTACCAGATCACGAAACTCTTGTTTATCTTTATGAGTAGGCAAAGCTATATCATAGCGTTTATTATCCTCTAAGGAATGAATCTTCAAAAACTCAACCTGATATCCCATCTCTTGCAAACAAAACATTTGAGCATACAGCTGATACCGATGCCCTTGATAAATATTCTTCATTTTGGTCTTTCTCTCAATCAAAGTCTTAGTCTCTCGATCATAGATATCAATCTTCCCCACTAACCCAAATTCTTCAGAAGCCACTGCTAACCCTTGTATATATCGTTTGTGAGAAGAATACTCTCCCTCATCAATAGCTTTATGATTCAACGTTCCTTTGGTTTGATACGTCGAATGGTAAAGAGCAGTATTAAAAGATTGATAAATACTGTGAAGATATAACGAACGAGGAGAGTATAAAAAGTCATTAATGGTTGAAATAGGGATGCGTTGCTCCATATAATAGATTCAAAAGAATAATACTTAACTTCTATCATAAAAATACAATTTTGTCAACTTGTGACAAACATATTAGCAAGGTGTTTTCATTTCTTAAAGAACATATCTACCGCATTAGCATTTTTTCCTCACTTAACCACCTCTGGTAACATTTAATAAGGTAACTCCTTTTATTAAGATGAAATGACTTTTTTTTGTTTGTGGAGGATGAGTATATGGAAGTTCTTCTTCTGTAACATTCTTCCAGAAGTCTATAGCTTTTCTTTCTTCATTACGCCATGATACATCAGGATTTATTTTTTTCCAAACAAAAATCTCTGGATTAAGATTATCAACGAGTAATTCTCTTATCCAATGATATACTGGCCTTTGATCATTCTCTAATGCTTGAACAATATGTTCTGCAAGACGAATTTCGCGACGTTTATGGGTTTTTCCAATATAGTGCAAATACCTATTTCTGGGATCAATCAAACCATAAATAAGATATCTACCAACTCGAACATTCATATTTTTTTCATTATTTATATAGCACAACTTACAACCTAGTTAGCTCATTAATGACTCATCTTCATCTAAGTACGAAAAGTGTTGTATATGTACTCAATTCAACTATCTGTCTGAACTTGAGTATGGCGATATCTACAAAAGTAGTCAGCCCAAGGCTGATCCGCCTAGGGCGGAAAATGTATGTACTCA
>PXDG01000024.1 GCA_003565105.1 Parcubacteria group bacterium
GGCCTAAAAATTCATCAACCTCAGCCTCAGTGGTTGCCTGAAGAATACGCTCAGCACCAAGACGCATCAGGTCTGTTAATAGCTCATCGGTAGGCTGGTTGCCGTTTAAAAGATTTTCAATCGTTTTGCTCAATACTTGAGAAGGCTTTACTTTGCTATTCATGGGTGTTGCCCTATCGGTTTTTGAGATTATCAGTGGAATGACAACCAAATCTAACCTTTAGGCAGTACCTTATCTTTTTTTAACACAAGTATAGGGACATCACACTATAACTTTCGGGGAAGCTTACAAATTGTTTTTAAAAAAATGACATACTGAAATAGTATTTTAAACTTATAGTACAATAAAATCTGTAGTTAGATTATAATTCTACTATTAGATTTAGTATAGTGCGAATAGGCTATAATAAGCTTCAGGTTGAGTAATAAAACGAAATTAACTCATCATATTTTATGGAAAGATTAAAAGATCGCACAATTTATTATTTAATGGTTGCATTGTTGTGTTGTTTAACAACAACTATTGATGGTCAATCAATGGAGTATTTTTATACCGAACAAAACGTTCAAGTTGATCTTCAGGGCAGTGTATCTGAACAATCAATAGGATTTTACTTACCTGTATTTATTCCACCTAACATCCTTGGACGAGGCGTTAAAGTAGACCATGAAGGAGTAATGAAAGAATGGCCAACATCTTGGCATGAAAGTATAAATCCGGGGTTGTATTATTCTCAAAATCGCCGCAGGGTTTACAGGGATCTTTTTTATCAAATTATTTTATATGCAGATCCTGATTATGACTACAATGCTTCTATACAACTGTTAGAACCTATCTTACTTGAATGGCCAGTTGGTACTGATCCAGATCAGATTCTACAAGAGATTGAGATAGTTAATACTATTGGTACGTTTGGAGCCATGTTAAATTCTAATTTTAGTTTTTTGAAAGAAGTAACTAAAGCAGGTTTGGCGGCTGAAGAGGCTGAATTTAGGGCTATACTCAGTTTTGTTGCGTTTACGACTTTTGCGGTATCAAGAATGAATTTAGTTGAGAGCTATATAGCACGTGTTAATGATCCGGAGATGAAAAATGGTTTTTATTTAGCAAAACAAAAAATACTTGAAGAAATTGAGCAGGACAGAGAAGAATTAAGAAGATCCTATCAGTTAAGTGCGGCAGGACAAAGTTTATCTAAGGGGCTGCCAGAAATAGCAACAAGTAGTATTGTTGGAGCTGGTGTAAAAGCTCTACTTACAGGGGCAGGTGCAGCTGCAAGCTTCACGGCTTTGGCACTGCCAGCAGCTTTGCTGCATGGTTTAAACAGACAAGCAAGGCGTGATCGCAGTGAAGCTATGTCAGTCGGCCTTGCGAGTATAGATGAAAATATCTTTCGGAATTACATTTTAGCAAATGGCCTTGAGAGTGAGCTGATGGAACAAATGGGCTACAGAGTGCAAAAGATGATTTCAGAATTGGCTGGTGAATACAGCTCTTTAATAGATCCTAATGTAAACTATGTTGATGGCACTAGCGGCAGAGAGTACAGGCAAATTGCAGAACGCATTAATCAAATAGAACTGACCAGTTTAAAACCGAACTATGATTATGCCCTAATTAATGAATATTTATCAGCTAATCACGTCTTTTCCAAAGATGCCGATAAAGGGGATGGTTTAAGTGATTATGATGTGCTAAGAGATCCAAATACTGAAATAGTCGAGGTAACAAGCCAAACAGGTAGAGTCTGGATGGATCGCAACCTGGGCGCCAGTCGGGCTGCAACTTCATCAACTGATGAGCAGGCTTATGGCGACCTCTACCAGTGGGGTCGTGCGGCGGATGGACACCAGCGACGTAATTCATCAACTAATACAGATCTTAGCTATTCCGATCAACCCGGGCATGGGAGTTTCATTTTAGTTTCGAGTAATCCTTGGGACTGGCGAAGTCCACAAAACGATAATCTATGGCAAGGAACAGAAGGAATGAACAATCCATGTCCGCAAGGCTTTAGAATTCCTACGAACGAAGAATGGGATGCAGAACTCCAAAGCTGGAGTAGCGATAATGCAGCTGGAGCTTATGCCTCCCCTTTGAAACTGACCATGGGAGGCATGCGCTCTTCTGAAGATGGATTGATCGGAAATATAGGCTCAATCGGTTACTATTGGTCTTCTACCACGGGTGCTAGGAATATAATTAATGGTACAACTGCATTTCTCGTTGTTATTTTTTCAGACATGGCTCATAGAAACATATTAGATCGTAGCAGACCTGATGGATTCACTGTCCGATGCATAAAGGATTGAAAACGGTTCTTTAAAACAATAAATCTTTAAAAAAATTCTCGCTTGCCAAGTCCTGTACCTTCAAGAGCTTTGTTGGTCTTTCCCCCCCGTATCCATTGATAAAAGTCTATTGGATGGCTTGCCTAATCGATCCTCTACATGCTTCAAATCAGTGTAGGCGTTTACTTGGACTTTACATTTGCAAAGTGAGCGTGGAGTGGTTCATTAATCAGATTACTTATATTCACTTGGCTAGTGAGGAATGACGGTAATTTGTACGATTTTAAAATTTGGCAGTTCTAAAGCTCAGCTAATGATTTATCTTATGACTAAGTACAAAAAAGTATCACTAACATTATTCATTATAATTCGAATGTAATACCTCCAATAGCTGATAACGAAGTGTCATCTCCAAATGTAACACCTGTCCCCAAAAAAATACCGATGCTACCTGAGCTTCGTAGAAATGTCATTAAGCCAACTTCATACAGAAATTTTTTTCTTTTCTCGATATCAAATCCACTTCTTTCAGAAAATGTATTTCTAGTTAAACCTGCATAAAGTGAATGGTTAGTAATGTCGTGCTCTCTATTCTTAGTTGTATAATTTAAACCAAATTTCATTGTTTCATTGTTTCTCCTATCGTCATCCTGATGTATTAAAAATTCATTACCATATCCAAAATAACCTCCGATCCCACTAACCCGATGGTAACTTATATGGCCACCAAGTGCTCCAAGCTTTAACTCATATAGTCCCCCAAATGAAAAAAATTCATTAGATAATGAGCTTTGTGAATGGGCAAATGTAGGTAATGAAAGTGTATATATGACTGTGACAAGACTCAAAAAAAAGGTTCTAAAGCTGAAAATTTCTAACATATACTCATTACTTGAAATGATTGTTTAAACTAAACTATAGTCATTAATAAAAAAATGATGATAATTAAGTGTAAGGGAAAATCCGAATATTACTCTGAAGGCGAGATATGACCACTTGATGTCATGAAAAATTTACCAACGTAACCTTCTGCCGCACGCCCCCTCTGTCCCGCTAACAGTCTGTTCATTCCACTCACTCTAGAAAATTTGTATGTGCCTTGTAATGCGTTTGCTCTTGGAAGATTGTGAGAAGATATGTTTAAAACATATGTTCCCTCGGGAACATTATAGAAATAAAACTTTCCGTTAGAATAATCAATTGAGTTGTCTCTTGAAACAGTACTATTGTTTAGAACTTTATGATAGGTACCATCAGGAGATCTTAGTTCTATCGCAATATGCTGTATAATAGAAATCCCACTTGCCGCACTTTGTACAGTATTTAGTAGATCTAATTCAATTTCACCCCAAACTGTAAGTCTTTCTTGAGCTAGTAATGAAATTGAACTAAACATCAGAAAAATTGTCAATAGAGTAAACTTTTTCATAATGATGTTTAAACTTTAATTTCAATGGTAGGTTGGTGAGGTAAAGTGACTTTAAAAAGAGTGTGTTAATTCACATGTGATATGATTGTATGCGCGATCTGGACTGAAATCCATATTCCAAATATCTCGTTTCATACTTTCAACATCATCGTATAAGTGTAAAGCATCAGAAAAGAAAACAAAGTTTTTAAAGACGTTTGGTTCTTCAGATGTGCTAATACTA
>PXDG01000142.1 GCA_003565105.1 Parcubacteria group bacterium
ACCATTTGCCGTAACAACAGCTGTTTTTTCACCAGCATCGCCAGCTTCTGTTTCCCAATTTAAATCTACTGTTACTCCTGAGTTGGCTGGTATATTAACTGTTGTACTATCCTTTTCACTGCCATCAATTGTCAAACTAATTGTTTTATCACTACTACTACCCGTATGATTATAAACATGAGCTTGAACTGTTAGAGTTTCGCCTTCTTCTACCGGAGAGTTACTTCCTAAAATACAAAGATCTAAATGATCAGTACTAAATGTCTGCCACTGCAAATATGGATAACCTTTATTGACACATGGATCAATCGCCCATACCTCAGCAAAATCCCAATTTAAATAAGTATTACTATCATTATGTGGATAAGTCATATCACTAGTTGATCTTGGAATACCATATTTACCCGTATTAAGTCCAGCACCATCAAATCCGGAAACTTCACTGTCATAATATGAATATTCTATCAAGCCTTCACCTTCTTCATAAACATACTGTCCTGTAAAACCTTGGACATGATCAGACCACCAGCTTTGGTAATCCTCAGGATGAAAATCTGTCGAAATATTAGCAACAGCATAATTATTTTCAAAAGTAAACGGGTAACCAAACCAATCTGGTTGTATAGTTGTGTAGCCTACTAAACCACCAATAAAACTTTCCGTGTGAGTAATATCAACCATAGCATAGTTGTTAGTTATTTCAATATAATCGCCATCTGTATCATCTAAAAAGCCAATTAAACCACCAATTTGTGCAACACCTTCAATTTTCCCGGTCGCATATGAATTAGCAATTTTGATATTATCATTAGCAGCTACACCAAGAATACCACCAATAGCAGGATCTTGTTTGGTTTTTAAATCAATATTTCGTGCTGAAGAATTTAATATTTGTGCCGGTGCATCAGCTTGCCAATATGAATCATATGCTTGACCAACTAATCCACCAACCGCAAACCATCCCGAAACTGATGAAGAAAATTCCATTTGTAGGTTTATCGTATGTGAAGAGCGTATAATTGAGGCATCTAAATAGCCAACAAGTCCACCAAAAGATGTCGACCAATTATCACCATCACCAATAAATACAGAATTTATTACGACACAATTTTCAATTAAAGAATACTCAACATATTCTGCTAATGTTCCACCACTAACACTAGAAACATCAGGTAAAATAAATTCGGCATCCATGAAAACAATATTTCTTATTTCTGCTTCACCATAAACATAATCAAAAAGTCCAATGCGACCACCTGTCATACTTAAATTACTTATATTATAACCAGCACCATCATAGCGACCCTCAAAATCACCATTGTCCCAATTATCATGTGCCGACAAATTAACATCTTGTACTTGTAAATAATTTTTGTCTTCACCACCAAGATATGTTCCTTCCCATTTTGTGCCAGCACCAAAAACATTGTCGACTTCATCGCGAATATTATATAATTCATTATCGTGTGCTACTGGAATCCAAGTTCCTTCCGTACCAACATAATGCTCTGGCAAATCAACCCCTTCACATTCACCATCAATAAAACAATCTTTTTCATCATCATCATATTCATCGACATCATAATCTTCATCTTCATCGATTGTTCCAGGATTATCACCATTCCCAATTACAACATCTTCACTTGGCAAATTACATTCACCATCGTATGGAACGGCTGGGTTAATATCCGTTTCATCATGATCTTTGGTCACACACCAATTATCATCATTAATAGCCATCTCCGTATCACCATTATCATGAACACGAATAATTCCCTCTTTCGGACCACGACCGCTAAACTCTAATGGTTCACCATCAACTTGCTGCCAATCTTCAAAAACATAGTCCATTGCTAAAGTTTCATCACGCAAATGATTTTTCATATATTGATTTTCAGCTGTTTTTACCAAGCCTCTTGCTGTCGCTTCAAAAGCTCCTTTTCTGGCATCATTAATAACATTTAAAACAATTGGCATTACAATTAGTAATATAATTGCTAATATTACTATTACTGCAAGTAACTCTATTAATGTGAATCCTTTTTTCCTAAAATAATTTAATTTACTCATATTTTTACCTCTCTTTATTCTATTCAAATTATACCGGCTGTGTAAATTTAACTGTGTAATTTCAGTTTTCATTTACTCCTTTACTATAATTATATTGCATTTCTTTATTATTTATCTTATTTTTCAATCAACTCGTAAGAACGGATAACCATTATTTAAAGTCCCAATCCCCCAAATATAATTTTCATTCCAGCCAAATTCATCTTGAGTAACATCATTTTGTGTAGCAATATTCCAACTACTATATGTCCCTAAACTTTTCATTGCCGCGGTGTTTCTTCCATCACCACCATCTGATTCGGTTTGACCAGTGATTTCAATATCCCAATATGAATTTGATGCACTACCTTGATTAAAACCAATTAATCCTCCTACGGCTCCATCACCATCCACACTACCTGCTGCATATGAAAATGATATCGTTGATTGATTCCAACCAACCAAGCCACCAACCGCCCAGCTTGAACCAGAGCCATTAACATTACCAAGCGCGTATGAATTTATTATATCTCCGCCTTGAGTCCGACCAACTAAACCGCCAATTTCGCCATTACCAGAATCAGAAACTGACCCTGTTGCATAAGAATTTTCTATTGTCGCATCAGTCCATCCAACCAAACCACCAACTCTTTGTGAGCCGTGAACATTACCCGTAGCATACGAATTAATAATTTCATGCTCATTCAAACCCGCCAGACCACCAACTATCCACTCAGCTGCAGTTACATTACCTGAAGCATAAGAATTTACCAGTAAATTATTCCAACCATTATTACCAATTAATCCACCAACAGCAGCATCATCACCCTCAACAGTTACTGTTGAATAAGTATTTGCTATCTCATTATCCATTGCTTCACCAACCAACCCGCCAACATATTCATTACCTTTAACGATTCCACCAGATACCGAACAATTAACTATCCAAGTATCCCAACTAAGACCAACTAATGCTCCCACATAATCACTACCTAAAACATCAACATCCATTAAAACAATATTATTTAAAATTGCGCCATCGACATAATTAAATAAACCAACATTATCTTCTTCCCCACGCACAATTGTCAAATTAGCAATTTCATAACCATTACCATCAAAAAAACCTTCAAAACCGCCACTCCAACTGACAAAATTACCAAGGGTATCCCAATTTGCAAAGCCACTTAAGTTTACATTAGCAACCTGTAAATAATTTTTATCTAAACCGCCATTATAATCATCTTCCCATATAGTACCAACACCAAAAGTATTAACAGCATCATGACGAACATTATCTAGTTCCGTGCCGCTAGCAATCGGAATCCAAGTTCCTTCTGTACCAACATAATAATCAGGTAAAGTAATCCCCCCACAATTATCATTAATAAGGCAATCAATTTTAGCATCATCATATATTGGTGCTAATGAACCATTTCCACTATCCGGTAAACTACAATCACCATCATAAGGAATAGTAAGATTGATGTCACGATTATTACGATCTTTAGTAATACACCATCTATCATCATGAATAGCTATTTCAATATCACCATCATCATGAACACGAATAATACCATCTTTAGGACCACGACCACTAAATTTTAAAGGATCCCCTTCTGTTTGCTCCCCATCTTCAAAAACATAATCCATTGCTAAAGTTTCATCACGTAAATGCTTTTTCATATATTGATTTTCAGCAATTTTTACTAAACCCCTTGCTGTCGCTTCAAAAGCGCCCTTTCTAGTATCATTAATGACATTAATGACAATTGGCATTACAATTAGTAATATAATTGCTAAGATAACTATTACGGCAAGTAATTCTATAAGTGTAAATCCCATTTTTTTAAAATAAAACTTTTTTTTCATTACAAACTCCTTTTTAT
>PXDG01000041.1 GCA_003565105.1 Parcubacteria group bacterium
ATTCTTTTATCTATTGGAGGGTGAGTAGAAAACATCTGTGCTATTTCCTTTCCTGGCTG
The DNA here is from genome assembly GCA_003565105.1 of Parcubacteria group bacterium. GTDB lineage: Bacteria > Patescibacteriota > Minisyncoccia > SW-4-49-11 > SW-4-49-11 > PXDG01. Next base: position 60 of record PXDG01000041.1, read on the forward strand.
AGAGAGTGGATTTGAAATATACAAATGTGCAGTAGCACGATTCACTCTCTGAAGCTGGTGAGTATCCTGACTAATTTTTTGCAAAGCTCGTGCTAATCCATCAGGGTACCGAGTCATTAATGCTCCCGTTGCATCAGCCAAATACTCTCGTTTACGAGAAATTGCTAAATGCAACAATTGAGTAAATATGGGGGCCAAGATAGCTAAAGCTAATCCAATAAGGAGCAACACCAACCCCGACTTTCCTTCTCTATCATTTCTTCGGCCACCCCAAAGCGTCATCCTTAGAAATACATCTGCCAGTAAGGCTACAAGCCCTACCAAAACGACTGATATAGTCTGTATCAAAGTATCTCTGTTCCCAATGTGAGCCAATTCGTGAGCAATAACTCCTTCAATCTCAGATACTTCTAATCGTGATATCAATCCAGTAGTTAAGGCGATAACCCCATTTGCTGGATTTCGTCCAGTAGCAAAGGCATTCATAGATGAATCCTGAATAATATAGACCTTTGGGGTGGGGAGTCCAGCAGAAATAGAGAGATTTTCAACAAGTCGGTAAATTTGGAGTCCTTCTGAGGTCTGAGTATCAATCTCGTGAGCACCTGATATACCCAGCACTAACTTATCAGAAAACCAATAAGCACCAATATTCATCCCTATCGCAAAGAGAATAGAAAAGACTATCAGTTCGGGACTATCGTAGACATACCCAAATAGAGAGACAATTGCCACAACAACAATGAAAAAGACTATCATTAGAGCCCATGTCCGTCGAATATTTTTATCACGTTCACGGTATAAATTGGCCATACAAAGAGTAAAGAGTTACCTGAAGGTCAGCGTTCAATAATTTAGAAAGATACTTTTACTGGCTCTCGTTCTGATTCTTCAATCTCAAAGTAATCTTTCTTTGAGAAACCAAAGTTGCCTGCAATAATATTACTTGGAAATACCTCGATTTTCGTATTTAAAGCCATAATAGTACTATTATAAAACCGTCGAGAAGCTTGAATCTTATTTTCAGTATCAGTGAGCTCACGCTGGAGTTCAATGAAATTTTCATTCGCCTTCAACTCAGGATAACTCTCAGCAACTGCAAACAAACTTTTCAAGGTGCCGCTCAACATATTTTCAGCCTCAGCTTGCCCTTCAACCCCCTGAGCTCCCATTGCAGCACTTCGAGCCTTAGTTACATTTTCAAAGACCTGACTTTCATGTTTTGCGTATCCTTTAACTGTTTCAATTAAATTAGGGATAAGATCATATCTTCGTTTTAATTGAACATCAATGTCAGACCAAGCTTCTTCTGTTCTCTGTCGAAGTGTTACTAACCCATTGTATATCATAACAATGTACCCAACCAAAACTACTGCAATAATAATGACAAGAATAAATATTTCCATATAATTTACTTAATTAATGTATGCTGTATTAATTATACGATGGGTTCCTCAAACTGACAATAGTCAAGCTTATCCACTTTTCATTCGATATTTCCCTTCTTCCTCTTATATGGTAGAATATTTACATAAGAATACATACTTTTGATTTATATGAAACTCTTATTTATGATTCTCTTTAATGGAATTGCTGTTTGGATTGCATCGTGGATTGTTCCTGGATTTGATCTAACATTACCAACAGATCACACGCAACTTGCATTCTGGATAAGCCTTTTTATTGCTGGATTACTCTTACTCATTGTAAATAAAGCCATTAAACCCATTTTACAAATCATACTATTTCCTGCTATAATACTAAGCCTAGGGCTAGTTTCTTTTTTCTTAAACTTAACCCTCCTGTGGATATATAGCTTATATATCCCTGAACTTACTATATCGGGTTTCTGGCCACTAGTATGGGGTTCGTTTGTTATTAGCCTCGTCAATACATTATCAAACTCTTAACACTTTCTAAATATCTATAATTATATGCAAACCTTTATACTGATTGGACTTATTACTGTTTCGACTCTTCTGATTATTAGCATTCTTTCACAACAAATGGGAAGTAGTATTGGAGGAAGCTTTGGTGGAACAGGAACTAATTATCAAACTCGACGAGGATTAGAAAAAAGACTTTTACAGGCTGCCACTTTGTTAGCAGTATTGATGAGTGTGTTAAGTCTATCCTATCTAATCATCTAACTGTATTATTCTAACCTACTTGTTACTGTGGATATCATTAAGAAGAAGCTAGGATCCATTAAGAAATCCGCTCAAGAACTTCCAAAAAAGAAAGTTCCTTTTTCCAATTCATCGTTATTTTCACATCTGAATAAACAGAATCCGGCCAAACGAACACCTTCAAAAAACCGAAAGCCTAAAAATCAGTACAGAGATGCCTTTTTTCAGAGATTCGTTTCCTTACTACCAAGCAAGAAAACATTCTATATACTCAGTATATTCATTATTTTGATTCTCATTATTGTAGGAAGTTTATTGTGGTACTTTAATAACACCACAATAGTTCCTGCTACTGGTGGTTCACTCAGAGAAGGTGTTGTTGGACAACCTCAAAATATAAATCCCCTCTATACCGTTACTCAGGATGTAACGGGTATTGATAGAACCTTAGAACATCTTATCTACCCACGATTATTTTCTACAGATGATCAAGGAGAGCTAACTGCAGACATTATTGAATCCTTCGAAAAATCTGAGGATAACCTTACCTACACTTTCGTTCTTCGAGACAACCTCTATTGGGATGATGGTACTCCGTTAACTAGTGAGGATATCCAGTTCACCATAGAGCGTATCCAAGATGAAACATATGAAAGCCCTCTTATTACTGCTCTCAGAGGAGTAACTATTGAACAACAAGATTCTCGTACCTTTCGTTTATCATTAGAAGAACCCTATACTCCTTTTCAATATAATCTAACCTTTGGGATACTCCCCCAACATATCTGGGAGAATTACTCTCCTGAAGATACTCGGACTGCAGTAGAAAACCTTAAGCCAGTAGGTGCTGGAATGTTTCAAATTGGAGACATAAAACAAAATGAAGAAGGCCGAATCACCTCTCTATCATTACAACGTAACCCTGGATATTGGGGAAACCAGCCCCATATTGATTCAGTTTCGTTTTTATTCTATCCGAATGAAGATGCTTTAATCAAAGCATTTAATAGAGGGGAAATATCAGCTATCACATCATTAAAGAATCTCAATCCACTCTTTGAATCTCAAAATGAAATCCAAACTCATATCCTCAACATACCTCAATATTTTTCCATTTTCTTTAATTTGCAAGATGATTTTATTGAAACGTATCCAGAAATACGCTCTGCATTGAATCAAGCGATCTCTCGAGACAGGTTGATTGAAGACGCTCTAGATGGAGAAGCTACTAAAGTAACGGGAGCTCTTACTCCATTTAATACTTTCTATACCGAATCAACCGATCCATTCGATATTGAACAAGCTCAAGAGACAATGATTGAAGCAGGATGGATTCAGAACGAAGAAGATAGTATCTTCCGTCGCGATGATGAAAAAGCTTCCATAACTATCCTAGCGACCGAAGGCAATACCATCTCATCACTGACTACAATGATTCAAGAAATGGCTTTGGAAGTTGGAATAGAAGTTATTATTGAGTTACAATCTTTTTCAGAAATATCACAGAATCAAGTCCCAAACCGGGATTATCAAGCTATATTTATTGGAGTAGCACTCAATACCTACCCGGATCCGTATGTATATTGGCACTCTTCACAATCAACTACTCTGGGATTCAATCTTTCTCAATACTCCAATGCAAATGCCGATGAGCTCTTAGAAAATGCGAGAACGAGCAACGACAAGGATGCGATAAAAGAAAATCTTGAGAAATTTCAAGAAAAAATTGAAGAAGATGTGCCAGCAATATTTCTATATTCACCTCACATTAAATTTTATACCCAATCTCCGCTCTCAAACGTATCTGTCACACAAGGGAACACTTCTGCGGATAGATACAGATCTGTTGAACAATGGTTTGCTAATACTAGAAGAGACTGGAAAGAATAATGGCTACCATTCACCACTTCATTCAAGATATAGTCGCAGACAATGGTTGGGTTGCCACAGAACACACTCATCATATTCGCACTGTTCTTCGCTTAACTATAGGAGATTTCATTCTCTTTTCTGATGGCAAAGGTACTCAATGGGAGACACAAATAGATACTCTGGATCCGCTGAGAGTATCTATTTTGTCAACGACACAAAAACCCTCTAAACCACCTTATCTGACCTTAATTCTCTCAGCAATCAGACCTAAGAACATTGAACTCGTATTAGAAAAAGTAACAGAAATTGGAGTAGATAGAATTATTCTTACCAAAACAGATTACTCGCAAATTCCTCTGGATATTCTCAATAAAAAATCTCAAAGATTTACAGATATTATTACAGCAGCAATGAAACAATCGGAAAGAGCGACAATGCCAGAGTTTCATATCTGCCCCGATTCTGAACTTAGTCAATACCATGGAGAACTTAATCTTATAGGAACTACTCAATATACCGAACAACCGCCCTCCTTATCATCAATTCTTACCAAGAGCACACCTTCACCATCTTTTATCACTCTTTTCATAGGACCAGAAGGAGGTTTTTCACAAGCAGAATATCTTGATATACAATCATCTTTTATTCCCGTAACCTTTAGTCCTAATACACTTCGTACAGAAACAGCAGCTATTCTAGGTAGTGGCATTATAATTCAAGAAAAAATATAATTCCTTCTTGAAATACAGTGATTTTTTCTCTCGTTATTATCACACTCTTTCAAAATATAAACTAAAACCCTAGTATTAATTCTTTTCATTATGAGAGATAATTTGATATAATACATACATGCATTCCATTAATATATCATTTTTATGTCTATTATTTCCCAAAATCCAACCACAGAAGAAATTCTTTTAACACATCCAACAATGTCTTCAACATCTATTACAAAATGTATAGATGTTGGGCAGCAAGCCTACACCCATTCATGGAAACATCTTTCAATAAACCAAAGAGCAGAGTATCTCACCCAGCTTTCTCAATACTTTATTGAGTACAAAGAAGAATTTGCTCAGCTCATTACTACTGAAATGGGGATGCCCATATGTCAATCACGAAGTGAAATAGACAAAACAGCCTTTATTACCGAATATTATGCCCATAACGGGCCCGATATGATTGCTACAACCTCGGTAGATATCGAGGGACAAGAATCCTGGATTCAATATGATCCATTAGGCGTTATCTTTGTTATAGCTCCTTGGAACTTCCCAGTGTATCTTGCACTCCGTCCAACAATTCCTGCTCTTCTTGCGGGAAATACTATTGTTTTAAAACATGCCTCTAACGTACCGCAAACCGCAGAACGTATCCAAAAGGCCTTCACAGACGTAGGATTTCCTCACGGAGTCTTTCAATATCTACCTATCACCTCCTCACAAGCGGAAGAAGTCATTAGACATCCTGCAATACAAATGGTAGCCCTCACAGGGAGTGAAAAAGCTGGAGCTTCAGTTGCCTCAATAGCAGGGTCTGAAGTCAAAGAATCAATACTCGAACTCGGAGGGAATGATCCTTTTATCATTCTTGAAGATGCTCACTTTGATAAGGCTCTAGATCATGCTGTATCCTCTCGGTTACGAAACTGTGGTCAAAGCTGTAATGCAGCCAAACGTTTTTTAGTTCATTCTTCACTTTTTGATACTTTTGTAGAGAAAGCGAAAGAACGCTTTGAAGAATATATCATTGGAGATCCTTTTGATGAAAATACAGAATTGGGCCCTTTAGCATCCCAAAGTGCTTTAGTAGAACTTCACTCACTGGTATCTAATGCCATTCAAAATGGAGCCCACTGCATTACAGGGGGAAGGCGATGTGAGGAACGACTGGGGTACTTCTATGAACCAACTATTCTAACCAATATTACTCCCAATATGGATATTTATCATACAGAAGTCTTTGGGCCAGTAGTCACTATTATTTCTTTTGATACTGATCAAGAGGCAATTCAACTCGCCAATGACTCTCGCTATGGGTTAGGAGCTTCTCTCTGGACAGAAAATATAGATAAAGCAAAAGAGATGGTGACTCATATTGATACTGGAACAGTATTTATTAACTCAATGGTACGATCAGACCCAAGACTCCCGTATGGTGGATCCAAAAAATCTGGTTACGGACGTGAGTTTTCTGATATTGGGCTGAAAGAATTCACCAATATTAAAAGCGTCGTTATTCGATAAGAACATAAAAAAACATCCAAGAAAGAGCCATCTTCTTGGATGTTTTTTACTATAATAATTCTGCTGTTTCACTATCTGATACAGAATCATCCTCTGATCCTTCGGCTAATCCATTTACATTCGTCAGCTTGCGTTCGATAGACCTCACTCGCCTTTCTCCAGCATCAATATGATTTGAAGCTTCCTGGAGCTTCTTCTTCGTTTTTTCAAGAATACCTCCAAACTTTTCAAAATCCGTCTTTACTTCTGCTAAGGTTTTCCAAATCTGACTTGATCGCTTCTCAATAGCCAAAGTTCGAAATCCCATTTGCAAACTATTAAGAATTGCAGTAATAGTTGTTGGACCAGTAATCATTACTCGATATTCTCGCTGAATCATCTCAACAAATCCTGGCATCCGTAATATTTCTGCATACAACCCTTCAATAGGCAAAAAGAGAATAGCAAAATCCGTAGTATAGGGTGGGTCAACATAAAGAGACTGAATTGTCTTAGCTTGATCTTTGATACGTCTTTCTAAGGCTTTTTGAGCAATTACTACAGCCTCAGCATCGCCTTGATCAGAAGCATCCATTAATCGTTGATAATCTTCAATTGGAAACTTAGCATCAATAGGAAGCCAAATATACTCTAAATCAGCATCTCGACCTGGGAGTTTCACCGCAAATTCCACTCTCCCACTAGCATTTTTCTTCGTAGCAACATTCGTATCATACTGATCTTTTGTCAATATTTGCTCTAATAAATTACCCAATTGGACTTCTCCCCAGGTACCACGAGTCTTTACATTGGTCAACACTTTTTTGAGATCACCAACACCTGTGGCTAACGTTTGCATTTCACCTAATCCTTTATGTACCTGTTCTAATCGCTCTGAAACCGACTGAAACGATTGTGATAATCTTTTTTCTAAGGTAGCATGAAGTTTTTCATCTACTGTAGCTCTCATTTGCTCAAGTTTCTGACTATTTTCTTGTTGTAAAATGGTTAATTTTTTTTCTAATGTCTCTCGAATTAACTCTAACCGATGATCATTCTGTTGAGTAAGACGCATCAATTGTTTTGAAAAAGAATCAAACTGAGCTTTTTGAGTTAAAGATGATTCATGCATTCGTTTTACAAGTGAGTCACTAAAACTATGTAAACTCTCGGAAATCTCTTTACGAGTACTTCGTGACTCTGACTGTCCATCTCTTCGAATAATAACAATATCTTCTCGAATAATCCGCTCCGATTGTTGTTGTATTTTTTCCAATGCCTTGATAATATCTTTCCCTCCATCCGATGTTTTACGAGATACTAACAGAATAATAATAAGACTTTGAATAACAACAATCCCTAATAAAATAATAGTAAGCATAAAGTCCATAAACGATCAATGTTATTTTTGTATTCCTTGCTCTTTCGTATACGTCAAATCCGTAACAAAAATAGATATCACTGAAACAACAGGTACCGCAATTAATGCCCCAAGAGCACCAGCAAACGTGACTCCAATCAAGACTGAAAATATAATCACAATAGCATTTATCCCAGTAACTTTATGTAAGACCATTGGTGTCAAGATATTGCCATCGACTTGTTGTAAAATTGTATAGAAAATAATAACATAGACCGCCGTTTGCAAAGAATTAAACAAAGCAAAAAATACCGCTGGGAACATAGACAATACAGGACCGATCATAGGAATCATATTAAAGGCTGCCACAATTAACGATAGCAATAGAGCATTTGGAACTTGAAGGATCATAAAGACTATATATACTCCAATCCCGACAATAGTAGATAATATCATTTGACCGAGAATCCAAGCCCCAACCTTATGTCGAGCCTTTTTAATACTTGCGCGGACTTTACGATTCAATTTCTTTGGGAAAAACACCACAATAAGGTCATCAAGTAACCGAGGTTTATAGGAAAGAATCACAATAGATGTTAATAAAAAGAGTCCATCAAAAAATCGAGATACAACATTCTCAGTAGTAAAAAAGAATCCAGAACTAATCGTTTGAATATAGCTACTTAAATTCCCATTTTGAGGAATAATATCCCGGACACTCCCTACAGGACGTCCTGCTACAGATTCAATAAATTGATCAAATTGCATCATCAAACGGGGCGTATTGCGAACAAGAATTTGAAACTCAGAAAAAATAGTAGGCAGAAGTATAGCCAAAAGAACCGTTACAACACCTATAATCAGAGTCATAATAAATGTAACTCCAAGCATATAAGGAACTTGATATGTTTTTTGTAAATACTTTGATGCAATAGTAATTCCAGAGGAAATAATAAAAGAAATAACTAATAACACGAGGACTTCTCTAATTAAGTAAATAAAATACGTCCCTCCTACCAAAAGCAAAGATCGAAGAATGGTTGAAGTGCTAATATCTAAATATTGTGTCTGCGTTTTCATATAAAAATTATTATGATTGACATTGAGGACAACTGACCGTAGTACGACTTTGAATCTTTGTGCTTTCCAAAGGAGTTTTGCAGATAAGACACGGCTTCCCCGCTCTTCCATATACAGCGTGCTCACGAGCATACGTGCCCCTGCTTCCATCTGCCATAATATAGTTTGCTACGGAGGATCCACCTTGCTCTACTGCTCGAGCAAGTATCATCTTAATTGCCTCATAGAGCTTTACCAACTCAGCCTCCTTCAGGGTATTGGTCACCCGATGAGGAGAGACTCCAGCCCGAAAACATACTTCATCTACATAAATATTCCCTAATCCAACAACAATATCTTGAGATAAAAGTGCTGTTTTCAATACTCTTTTGCGACTTTTCAATTCTTTTTTAAAGAGTTCTAAATCAAAAGCATCACTAAGAGGTTCCATTCCGAGCTGATCAAAAGAATGTATTGATTGCAGAGTCATTAGATTAGGATAATAAAGTACGTAACCAAACATTCGAACATCATTATAATATAGTGTTCCACGACTTAGTCGAAAAATAATGTGAGAATGTTTATTTGGAAGTTCTTGTTCAGACATTTGAATCGGATGTCCTCCGAGAGCTTTATTTTCATTTCCTTCTTGATACACTAATTGTCCCGTCATTTTGAGATGAACCAACAAGACTTTCCCACTTTGTAAGTGAATCAAAAGATTTTTTGCAACTCGTTGAATAGAACTAATCGTTTCACCTGGTAACTCACGCTCAAATTCTGCTACCTTTGCTAAATTTTCTAATCGAACAGTACCGTGAGCACTTACAAGCTTTGGCTTATACACCAACACAGACCGAATATCTTGACCAATAATATATGGTTCAAGAGATCGACGAAGACTTTCTACTTCTGGTAACTCAGGCATATCAATAGGAGTTATAAACTATGCTAATTATTTATTAGAATTATGCTTAGTGTACTCAAGCTTTTTTCGGAGGTCAGTAACAAAAGACGCATCAACATCTAAAGTATCATACAAGGCAGAGTAAGCTTGCTCATTTGGAACGAGGAGTTTTTCGAGTTTCCCTTTACTTTGCAGATACTGAACCATAGTATAAAAATCACCATCTCCACTGACAATCACAGCCTTATTATACTGATTAATCTGAGTAACTGCATAGAGTACCATTTCAGCATCGACATTCCCCTTTACTTCTCCAAATTTATTGGCAATAGTTGGCTTAAAAACTAAATGATACCCAAAATCTTGAAGAGCTGAGTATAGAGTTTGATTAGTGGTAATCAGCCCAATAAACATATAGGCTTTTTTCACGTTATACTTTTCTTCAAGATACTTCCGAAATTCTCGATAATCTAATGACCATCCTTGAGATTGGATTGCTTTATTCAAATTTTGCCCGTCAATAAACGCATAGTTTGCTTTTCGATAAGTTCGCTTTGACGCTGAAGGCTCTGATGATGATTCTTCTGTTCGAGAACGCTTTCTTTTGGACTGAGCTGTTCGAGGATGACTTAATGTTGGTTCTTCAGAATTTCTACTAGGAGAGGAAGATTTTTGAGCTAATTTCTTCTGAGATGGCTTCTTTACTCCAGCTTTTTGCGAGGTTCTTTCAGATGGTTTTGGAGACACATCTGACTGAGTTACAGGTTTTTTCTTTCTTGAAGATGATTGTGGTGATTTCTTTTTTTGAGTAGAAGGCTTTTGCTTCATATCAGAAACCAAATCATTTCCAGAGGTAAAAAATGCAGGAGCACTTTGTGCTTTGCGATGTTTTTTCATAAGTCGTTTTTTTGGTGACATTAATCAAAGATATTTAGTTATAACAATGTAGGTAAGGGTACGGAATGTCTATCCTTAGATAAAATATTCAAGAGATAAAAAGAAACATTTACTTTTTATTCATTATTCCTACTCTTTATATAATACTAAATAAATGTCCGCAAAGCAAATATTTATACAAAAAAGTGCCTTTTTCCGATATTTCGTGCATCATAGAAAATGTCAATCTCGTTTGCTATTTTTTGTATACACCGTAATTAACCATCCTCCACCTCTCTACGATATATTTTTCACTAAATGTATTTGCTGAATAAAAGCATTATATAGCACTTTACAAATATATGCACTTGGAATAACCAGCACCCAAGTTAATATGAAGTGAATAGTAACTGATCTCCAAAAAAATTGTCCTTGATACATAAACTCACTCAACACTGCTTGAATAGGATAATGCAATAAAAACACCCAAAGACTTAATTTTCCTACACCAATCAGATTTTTTTGAATCACTGGAAAAGCTGCTGTCAATCGAGGAATCCAATACAACAACAGGCCAGATACTGCTACAGAATAGAGAAATTGAGAATTATAAGTGTGTGTAGCAAAATCATTATTCACATTCTCTTGTCCCAAAGCAAGCGTAAATCCAAAATGGAGGACAGCATATAATACGCACATTTCTAACCAAGCTCGACGTTGCCATCGAGAGGGATATAAAAGACTTTTTTGAACTATACCAAACATAAAATAATACAAATATGCAGGAAAAAAAACTATACCATAATACGGAGAAGCTCCTCCCAACCAAAAGAATATTTGCGAACAAATAAAACTCCCCCACAATACAGTTTCAGGGTGTCTCTGACCGATATAAATAAGGAAAGGATATACCATATACAATTGAAATAATAGGGGAACAAAGTACAATGGGAGAGCAGCACTTCCTGAAAGGAATGCCCACCAATAGGATATTTCTAATCCAAAAAGTATCCAAACTCCATAGGTTATAATTCCGTATGGGATAAGAATACGAAGAATTTTTTTCCCATAAAAGTGAATCAAGGAAGAAAAGTTCCATTGAACAGGTACAGCTAAGAGAAACCCTGATATCAAAAGAAATGCTCCAATTGCAAAACGAGCAATAGCATTGAAATAATGTAAGATCCCCATAGCAACAAAGCTATCTGTTTCTCCTACACCAAAGTAAACTGAATGAATAACAACAACCGCAATAATAGCAACCCCTTTCAACATATCAAATTCTGGTCGATAGATCCTCTTTTGAGGTACTCCAACGCTCCCCACTGCAAAAAGACTCTGTCGATATTTAGGGACAACGAGAATAATAAGAGAATATAGAGCTACAGTAATCTGATCATATGACATATGGTTACACAGGATTACAATTAAGACTCGCTTCTTCTACTTCGCGAATATACTCTTCAGAAATCATCCCTTCCCATAGTTTCGCAGCATCAATTTCCGATTGATTCGTCACAAACACAACTCGCTCATATGAATCAATCACTCTATCAAGCACTTCTTCATCATCTACTACACTCCCCTCAACTATCACCCAATCGAGATTTTTTATAAGATCTTCTCGATTAAGGCTTTCAAAAAGATTCCGCCAGGTAACCCCATCATCATGAATATGTGCCACATCTCCTATCCGTTCGTGCAGATGAATACGATCACGTACTGTTTCGAAAGAATGCCCCATAGCCCCACACTCCCCTAAATACATAAATTCTGGACCAGAAAAATCAAGCAATTCTCCTTTATCATACATTTGGAAACCTGCGTGATAATGCACTTCTTGAGAACCTCTAAAGGTTGAGACGAAATATCCACTTCCTACAAGACTTCCAATCAGCAGGAGCCCTAATCCTATTTTTTGCCATAACGTCATCATATACTTGATTGTTTATACCTACGTATTAATAAAGGAAATTGTATCACAGCACGGTACATTCTGCGAATACGACGAGGGTTCCAGATCAACCGCCAGAGCCACTCCACACCAAACCACCTAATAATTCGAGGAGCAACTCGCTGATATCCCACCATCATATCTAATGAACCTCCAAAACAACAAATGACTCCTGGGCGATCTTGTGATTGTAAAAATTCTCGTAGTCTTGCGCCCCACTTTTCCTGCAGAGGGGGAGAAAGATTCAGAAAAACAATATCCGAGTGAGAATCAGCCACTGATTGAAATACCTCCGTCATCTCTGTTTTTGACGTAATCATCTCATCAAACCATCCCGTAATGACCATTTTGGGATAATCATACTCCGCTTTGGTACAAAAAGCTTGAATTACCTCTGGGCGTCCTCCCAAAACATATACCCGAAATATTTCAGTATCTGCTAAATCACAAATATCATAGATAAGCTCTGAGCCTCTCACTTGTTCTGAAAAGTCTTGATATAATGCCAAATGTCGAGAGGGAATCCTCATAAGTGAGGGGAAAAAAGAGACTTTATGAGACAAAAACATTGAAGCCCAAAGAATCCCAATCCCATCAGGAAGAGCCAAATCCGACTGGATAAGACTGCGTTCAAAATCTGAGTCATATTCGGCCAAAACAATCATTTCAGAGTACGGAGTGACAATCAGAGCAGATGTTTTTTCCTGCACCTTACTTTTGATATAGGTCACGACTTCCTGTTTATTCACTCTATCAACACCAACCTTACCAATCATCACTCGACTTTTCATATTCTCCTTGATTATCGACCAAACAACTTAGCTACCGAAATATCACTCACATCTCTTTTTGCCAAAGGTTTGTCTGAGTGAAGCACATTATCTTCTAAGGTTTTTTGTCCCTGTTCCTGATACAATACTCCAATTGGAAACTTTTGTCCCCCATCAATCTCCATAGCGCGCTGGATAGCCTCAACTCGGTTCGTTGCATCATACTCTTCTTCTAACTCATAGGTACGCTCCGAATAAAAAGCATAGGTATTGATATAGTTATAGGTCACACAGGGTTGATACGCATCAACATAGGCAAATCCTTCGTGAGTAATAGCCTTTTCAATCATTTGGGTCAAATGCTTAGCATTCCCCGCAAAACCAGCTGCCACAAAGGTGGCTTGAGCTACTAATGCCAAGACTGAAGGATTTAATGGAGTTTCATATGAGCCTTCTGGGGTTGTGGAAGATTTGTATCCTTTTTCTGAGGTAGAGGAAGCTTGTCCTTTCGTTAATCCGTATAGTTGATTATTATGCATCAAAACCGTAATATTCACGTTCCTCCGAGCCGCATGAATGAAATGCTGCAAGCCCTCCGACAGAGTCCCTCCATCTCCTGCAACCACAATCACTGTCAAATCTCTATTGGCCATTTTAACCCCTTCAGCCACAGGAATGGAACGTCCGTGAAGTGTAGCAAATCCATTGACCTCAGTCCAATAGGCTAATTTTCCCGAACACCCAATATCTCCAACAATCACCACATTATGATGTGGAATCTGTAAGTTAGCAATTGCATTTTTGAGAGAAACCCAAATACCAAAGTTTCCACAGCCAGGACACCAATTCGGCGTGCTTTGAGTATGATATTTTTCGAGAGGTGATGCGTTATGTTTCATAGAAAGGATATATTAGAAAAATTTCTTTTTGAGATAGGTCACAATTTCCGCTGGATAAAATGGTAAGCCATTATATTTCAAAAGATGATCATCAGCAACAAATCCAACATATTCCTTCAACATACCAGCAAATTGAGCTTCATAATTATTCTCTACAATGACTGCCTTTTTCAATCGAGACAAGATTGGGATCAGTTGTTTTTCATCCAGTGGGTAGACATAGACAAAATGAAGTACATTAACCGAGATATCTTGCCCCTTCATCAAATCAATAACCTCAAGACAAGCATGTTTCGTTGATCCCCACGAGATAAGAGTAACATCAGCATTCTTGGATCCATACAACTGTGGTTTTGGTAAATCAGCAAGTAAGGTTATTTCTTTTTGCATCCGCTTATTCATCTGAGCTACTCTATTATCAGGATCCTCACAGATCTCACCGAGTTCATTATGCTCATCAGACCCAGACTTATAGGTAAGACCAGGAGTTCCTGGTAATGCCCGAGGAGAAACACCATCTTTAGTCAATTGATAGCGATGATACACTTCTTCTCCAAGCTCACTAGCTGATCGAACAAGTACCCCTCGATCAACCTTAATCCGATCCAGATCAAAGTCAGTAAAACTCATTTGAGAGGTAGCTAAATACTTATCACTGACAATCATCACAGGAAGTTGATACTTATCAGCCAGATTAAAGGCTCTTTGAGCCTCATAATAAGCTTCTTCTACATCTCCAGGAGCCAATACCACTCGAGGGAATTCTCCTTGAGAAGCATGCACAATAAAGCGAAGGTCGGATTGCTCTGTCTTAGTCGGAAGTCCCGTACTTGGGCCTCCTCGCATAGCCTCTACCACCACTAAGGGGGTTTCGGTAATCCCTGCAAATCCCAGTGCCTCCACCATCAGAGAGAATCCCCCACCTGAGGTCATAGTCATCGCTCGAGATCCTGCATACGAGGCTCCCACGGTCATACATACCGCTGATATCTCATCCTCCGCTTGTTTAGCAGCAATATCATACTCCGGAGCCAACTTCACTAGATTATCAAAGACAGGAGTAGCAGGAGTCATTGGGTAAGCTGCAGTAAAGGTTACTCCCGCCTTTACTGCACCATAGGCAATAGCTTGAGAACCATTCATAATCACTTGATCCAAAGATTCACGATTCAGAGAAAATGAGGGAATGGTTTGCGGTCGATCATATTCGTTCTGCACATACTCAAAGGCTTTCCGTACTGCAGTAACGTTATTTTCAACAATAGTTTGAGATTTTCGGCCGTACTTTTTATCCAGCAACGTTTCAAATACAGTGGTAGGAATATCCAATAAAGCATGCATTGCTCCCAAAGCTGCCGTATTAGTATAAAATGAGGACTTATCAATGCCTCGAGAAATCTCAGTCAGAGGGACACCAATCATCGAAAATGGTTGCTCTTTGGTCGGCGTATGAGAATACTCTGTCTTAATAGTGCTTGAATCATACAAGATCACTCCTCCTTCTTCCATTTCGTGCCAATGCATTTCAATCGAAACCTGATCTAAAGCAATAACTATATTGGTTGTTTCTTTTGGCGTCATCACTGAGTCAGTTGAGACCCTAACCATTACCGCATTATGCCCTCCTTTAATCAAGCTTGGATATTCCGTCCAGGTAAAGGTATATAATCCCAATTCAGACATAATCTGTTGGATAAACGCTCCCGAGCTCAAGACTCCTTGACCAGCTTTTCCTCCTACGGTAATTACCAACTCTGTATGTTTGGCCATATAGATTTCTTTATTTATATTCTTGTATTTGTATTATACTATATCCTGGGGATATAGACTAGAGAATGAACTTCATCACACTTAGCAATGGGAGATTAGACTCTTTCTCTTTATACACCACATCATTATCCTATTTAATTATTGAAGACGAATAAGTCTATTTGATGCTTGATCCTGGTAAGTCGTAAAACTCCCGCCGACTATCACCTTTCCATCACTCTGGACGGCTATGGTCTGAACCAGACCATTAAATCCTGATCCAATATCAAAGCTGGCATCTCGACTGCCATCACTGCTTAGTCTCACCATTCCATTCGCGGATACTCCCTGGTAACTGCTGAACCACCCTCCAACTACCACCTTTCCATCACTCTGGATGGCTGTGGGCACAACTGCACTATCAAACCCTACTCCTATATTAAAGCTAGTATCGCGACTTCCATCACCATTCACTCTCACTATTCTATTCGCCGAAACTCCTTGGTAACTCGTAAATC
>PXDG01000069.1 GCA_003565105.1 Parcubacteria group bacterium
AGTACCCTTACTGCAAGTATAGCCAGCACAGTATAGATAATCGCTGGTACGATATTCATCTGGATGATCTTCCCTTCCCAATTTTCTCCTCCGAGCATTACCGAGACGGCGATAATGTTTCCAAAGGAGAGCATTCCTCCAATGGCTGAGCCAACTAATTGGAGAGTGAGGATGGGCAGGGCTACTAAATCTAGGCTGAGAGCAGTTTGGTATTGAAAGGGGGAGAAGAGGATATTAGAGATGGTACTGGACCCAGATATCATAATTCCAAGAATTCCAAGGAAGGGAGAGAGGAAGAAAAAGCTCCCTCCGAGAGCCTGAGCAGTCTCTTGAGCGATGGTATTAAGCATACTCTCCATACCGAGAGAAAGGTTTTCAGATCCAATCAATAGCTGTACAATAGTCAGGCCAAAAAAGAGAGGCAGAAATGCTTTGCTGGAACGTGAGATACTGGAGGTAAGGACGGGTCTGATTTTCTTCGTATTATTAAAGATAATAAGGGTGATAAGACTTACTCCTATAAAAGGAAATATACCAGGGTTAAATAGTAAGGGGATACGAAAAGAAGCTTGTTCTACCCCTAAAATATTGACTCCTTGCCAAATGGCTACCGATTGGAACCAGGATCGAAATGGGAGGAAGGGTAATCGACTGATGACAAGTATACTGGCAATGGATAGGTAGGGGAGCCAGGATGAAATGAGTGAAGGAGAATGAGATACTTGATTCTCTTGAGATAGATGATGTTGTTGTCCAGTGAGTATCAATGGGTCAGCAGGAGTAAGGAACTGAAATTTTGCTGCCAGGATGCTGACTGGGAGTCCTATAAGGCTCCCAATAATGGATGGAAGTTCGGGGCCTAAGAACCAAGCAGTAATTAGGTAGGGGATGATAAAAGAGAGGGTTACGAATATTCCAAAGGGAATAATCTCGACAAAACGCTTCCAGCGAGTATCGGTACTAAAGACTTTTACCAAAATGAGTACTCCCCAGAGCGGAATAAAGAAGCCCGCCAGACTATGGATAAGAGCCGATGATTGGCTCAAGGCCAGCGAGGTTGTTTGGTCGGAAAGTGTATCGGGTAAGAAGGACAGGGTAGCAATCAGCGGAGTCCCAGCTGCTCCAAAGGTGACAGGGATAGAATTATACAGTAATGCTGTGGTTGCAGCTGCAAGTGGAGGAAATCCTAGACTGACTAACAATGGTGCTACTAGGGCCGCTGGAGTCCCAAAGCCCGCCGCTCCTTCAAGGAAGGCTCCGAATAAGAATCCGATGATCAGGAGTTGCACTCGGGGATCAGGAGATATATGTTGAAATCCTCGCTGGATAGTATTGAGACATCTAGTAGTGGATAATACGGTATAGAGAAAAATAGCTCCAAAAATAATGAGAAAGATGTTGAGCGTCTCTCCAAGAGCGACAAGATGAAACGCTAAGATGGATATAGGTGTCATTTGCCATAGTCCAAAAGAGACTGCAATCACGGCACTCATCCAGCCAAGTCCCAGAGCGTATTTTGAGGGTATACGAAAAATAAGGAGCAGGATAATGGGAATGACAATTGGAGCTAAAGAAAGGAAAAGTGTCATATAATCTCTGAGTGATATAGTGGTATTATTATATCATTTATTGAATAGTTATTGTATTTGGATTCATAATGTGTTGTAAAGATACGTCTATTAATGACAATAAATGATAATAATGACAAATACTGTTGACAGATAATTGTTTTTATGATAGTATTATCCTCGTAAATGTAATTCCCTAGGAGGAATATATGATTAAAGTAGAACATATCGTTTGTAATCTATATGTCGTTCACTTCCAAAGAGAAGTGGATGAAAGAGTAGAGTCCTTTATGAAGACTCTAGAAGGAGTAGAAAGCGTTCCAGAGACTCTCTCTACCCGATATAGGATCTACTTTAGAAAAGGGGAGCTATTTGAAATAACTCCCATTACAAGCAAAATACAAGCTTTTGTAGAAGAGTTATAAACCATTACCCCGTAGAGATCTATTCTTTACGGGGCTTTTTTTCAGAATATGTTATAGAGCAAATTCTGCTAAAAATACATTGAGTTCACGTATGCCGATGGTTTGTTCTCCGTCTTGGGTTCTGATACTGACCTGTTGAGCTTCAACATCTTTTGGTCCAATGATTATCATTACAGGGATTTTTTGTTGAGTGGCGGTACGGATTTTTTTACCGAGAGATTCACTAGAGGTATCAACTGTGTGGCGGATCTCATTATACTTCAAGGGTTTCATTAATACAACTTCATTGAGCATCTCTTGTACTTGAGAAACATAATTCATCACGTCTGTGGAGTCATTGACGGTGAGGATACGGATTTGTTCTGGAGCTAGCCAGAAGGGGAATCGTCCAGCGTAATGTTCTGTGAGGAACCCAATGAAACGTTCATGCGTAGAGAGGGGAGCTCGGTGAATACAGAGAGGGGTTTGAGCATTTCCTTCAGAGTCTATGTACTCTAGGCTAAATCGTTTTGGTACCGCAAAGTCAAGTTGATTAGTGGCTAAGGTGAATTCTCGTCCAATCACACTCCAAATCTGCACGTCAATTTTGGGGCCATAAAATGCTGCTTCATCTTCTACTTCTACAAATGGCACGTCTAGATTGATCAGTACTTGGCGGACAAGGTCTTCCATTTTTACCCAAAGTTCTGGTTCGTTGACATATTTTTTCCCGAGTTTTTCAACGGAATGCTTAGATAAGCGCATCTGATATTTTTCAATACTAAAGATCTGAAAGTACTCTAAGTATAACTCGATAACTTTTTTAAATTCTGCTTCAAACTGATCTTCGGTACAATAAATATGGGCATCGTTCATTTGGAGTGATCGTACTCTCATCAAGCCCATCAATGAGCCACTATCCTCGTATCGGTAACAAGTCCCATACTCGGCTAATCGGATAGGAAGATCTCGATAGGATTTGGGGTCAGAGGCGAATATTTTATGATGATGAGGGCAATTCATTGCCTTAAGATAGTACTTTTCGTTATCGATTTCCATTGCTGGATACATATCATCCTCGTAATATGGAAGATGTCCACTACGATGATAGAGATCGCTTTTTGCCAAGTGAGGTGATTTTACTCGATGATACCCTTGAGCAGTTTCTTTTTGTTTGGCAAGTGATTCAAGGAGTTCAATTAAGAGCCCTCCGTTGGGGAGCCATAAGGGAAGTCCTACTCCAACTTCATCGTCAAAGTCAAATAGACGTAGAGTTTTGTTGAGTTCGCGATGATCTCGCTTCTTGGCTTCTTCTCGTTGGTGCAGATACTGTTTTAGTTCTTTTTTGTCACTAAATCCAAGAGCATAGATTCGTTGCATTTGGATATTACGATCTTGGTCTCCACGCCAGTAGGATCCTGAGAATTTGTCTAAGTTAAATCCAAGTCCGCGGAGTTCTCGGATGTGTTCGACATGCGGTCCTTTACAGAGATCGACAAATAGATCTTCTCCTGTATCTTCATTCTCGAGACGGTAGAGAGTAATTTTAAGATCTTCACCAAAGTCTCCTCGCTCTTCGGGAGTCATTGCGGTTGTTCCACGAGTAGCCAGATCTTGCAGGAGCTCGACTTTCAGTGGCTGATTGAGTTTGGTAAAGAGAGTGATAGCATCGGACAGCTCTATCTCTTGGACTTTGAAGACCAGGTTTTCTTTCAGGAGCGCACGCATATCATTCTCTATCAACTCGAGATCTTCGGGAATAAGAGTTCTGGGTAAGACAAAGTCATAAAAGCAGCCTGTCTCAATCACAGGGCCAACGCCAAATTGAGCTTCAGGGAACATTCTCCATACAGCTGCAGCCATTAGGTGGGCCAGGGAATGGCGTTTGCGATCGAGTTCGGGATTTTC
>PXDG01000087.1 GCA_003565105.1 Parcubacteria group bacterium
CGATGCTGTAGGCCCCGTCGCTGCCAGTCTCGGCGGAGTAATCCGTCTGGTCGATCGTCACGATCGCTCCTCCGATAGCGTCACCGGTACCCGCATCGGTGACAGTCCCTTCAAGAGCGCCCGGAGGTTCGGGTTCGGCCACCGGACCGCAGGTCTCCGCGAACGTGTTGCCGCCTTCATCGCTCCATTGCCCACTTATGTGGTCGGGAGTATTTTCACAAAACTCCGTCCACTCGATTTGAGGGCGCCCCCCACGGATGCTTCGGATCCCTCCGCCGCGCCATCCTGCACTATTGCCTTCGAACCGCGAGGAGGTGATTATAAAATTCCGACCGTCATTGAAGACGCCGCCGCCACTGTCCTCCGCATCGTTTTCAAAGAAGAGGACGCCGTCGATGATAACGTTATTCGTGCGCACATAAAGTCCTCCTCCTTCATTCGCGCTGTTCCACAAAAAGCCACTCGGCAGATCCTCGGTCGGCGACTCGCCGGTGTTCCTGATTTCAACAGGTGAGCTGAAAATAGAGACGCCGCCGCCCGATCCGGCGTGATTGCCGGCAAAGGTGCAGTTTTCCACAACCGACCAGCGATCTGCATGTTCCCGACCGGAGGCGCTGTAAAAGCGCAACCCCCCTCCATAGGTCCCGGCCACATTCTCCACGAAGACACCCTGCACGACTTCAGCGACGCCCCCGCTGGCGACGACCATTCCTCCACTGCTATACGTCGATTGATTACCCTCGAACGTGCAATTGATTACCTTTGCGGAACTATACTCCAAGACGCTCAAACCGCCGGTATGCACGCCAATATTTCCTTCGAAATCGGAATCACTCACTTTCAAAGTAGATTCCCAGCTATACATTCCGGCACCACGATACGCTTCATTGGCATCGAAGACGGAGTCTTCTATGACAATATTGCTCTCCGAAAAGCTCCCCATTCCTCCCCCGTTAAAGTTTTCAGCAATGTTCTCCCTAAAAACACTTCCCCTGACCACGACATCGCTTCTCGAATTTAACATGCCGCCACCGGTCCTGCCGGCATGATTGAGTTCGAATATACAGTCTTCCACCGTCGGGCTGGATTCGATATTCAACATCCCGCCACCGCTTCTCCCCGCCTCATTTCCGAAGAAAATGCAATTTGTCACGGTTGGAGCGGCTTTTTGGTTTAACATTCCGCCACCAAAGTCCGTCACCGCGTTGAATTTGAAGATACAGTTTTCCACCGTCGGGTTGGATTCGATGTTTAACATCCCGCCACCGCCTATCGTCGGTTCATCTGTGATATTGACGACCGTCCCGGCGCCACCCGTAATGGTGAAGCCTTCAAGAATGGTGTCCCGGCCTTCTCCACTGATGCACGTGACCACCGAGGTATTGAGGCCTGTGCCGTCGATAACCGTTGCTGCGGGGTTTGTCGAATCGGTGGTTGTCAGGTGGATCGCCTTTCCTTCGAAGTTGATGGCTTCGTAATAGACCTCCGGAACCTCTTCCGTTCCCGCCTGGACGACGATCGTGTCGTTATCCCCGGCCGCATCGATCGCCGCCTGAATGGTGGAGTATTCGCTGGGGACGTGAATCTCGCCCGCATCCGCGACCGCAGCACCTGCTCCAAGGCCGACTACCAGCAAAGCTGCCATAAAGATGAATCCGGGTATTGTGAATTTCCCCGGTTCACCGGTGAATAATTGCTTTTTCATTGTCCTGCCTTTCGCGTTTGTTGTTACATAGTCGGAGGGCGTCTGTTGGATGTCGGAATCCCGCCGCTTGCAGGGAGTCGCTCCGCAATGTCCTCCAAACACGTAAGGCGTCGTTTCGGGAGCGTTTGCACGAAGAATTTGGAAAAACTTCAAAAATTCACGGCAGAAGCTATAGATTTCCCGGGAAAGCAGCCCATGGCACCCTCTACGCACCGAGGCAAATGGGGCGGGAGCTTCCGGAAATTTTTCCTTCATTCCGATTCCGGTCCCTCCTTGTAGCGTGCTTGCTTGCAAGCGCTCGGGTCGGCCAGTTGACGGAAGCGTCTGCAAGCAGACACGCCACTGGAAAACGGCCCTGTCCCACCTCCACCCATTTCTCTTTCTGGAAAAAATGCCTCCGATGACGGCGTCGCTTCATCGTTACCGGGAGCAACCTCGGGTTACCGCCCGCCCGCACTTGCCTCGAACTCCGCCAGGGTCTCCTGCCATCGGGTCGCCTCGGTGGAACGGCCGGTCTCTTCGTAGAGCTGCACCAGACGTTGGAGCGCTTCGGGGATTCGGGGCCTGCCAAGAGGCGGAATCTCGTCTTCCCGCTCAAGCATTCCCTCGTAACCGAAAAGCAGCAGGGGCTCGGCCTCTTCGTATTTCCCCTGGCCCAACAGGCTCCCGCCCAGCAGACTTCGTGCATTGAAGGTAAGCCAACTGTCCGGAATCAGCTTTTCGCGGATTTCCAGGCATTCGCGGGCGATCGGTTCGGCCTCGCCGAACTTTTCTTGATAAAGCAAATTGAGCGCCAACATGGCAAGCATTCCCGTAACCTCGGAATTCTCGGTGCCCAACAGATCCCGCTGAATCTGCAGAGCTTCCCGATAGAGCGATTCCGCCTCGTCGAGCCTGTCTTGGTTATTCAACAAAACTGCCAGGTTGCTTAGCGTTATAGCCACATGCCGATGGGTTCCACCCAGTTCCTCCTTCTGTCTTGCCAACGCATCTATCCAGAATGACTCAGCCTCTTCAAATTTCTCCCGCCCGACCAAGATTGTGCCGAACTGAAAACGGGCCACTGCGACCGCCGAACTCGCTTCTCCAAGCTCGATGATCCTTTTCTCCAGCGTGTTCTTCCACAACGTCTCGACCTCATCGATCCTATCCTGCGCTCTTAGCGCGTTGCTCATATCGATGAGGATAGAATGAATCAGCGCATGCTCTTCATTTTCTTGTCCCTTCCGAACCAACGCCAACGCCTCCTCTAAAACCCCTTCAGCCTCCCCATACCGTTCCTGATCGAGCAGGATTCCGCCCAAGGTGCCGATCAGTCGCGGGCCCCACTGATGATCTGCAGCAAGCCCATCGCGACCGAGATCGATCGTCTCGCGCAGAAACGCCTCGGCTTCGTCGAACCGTTCCTGATCTCTAAAAAGTTCCCCTAAGCCAACCGCAATCGCCAAGGTGTCCCGGTAGGCGTGACCAGAGATGGTTCGGCGCATCGCCAGAGCCCTTCGATAGATCTCCTCCGCCTCATCCAACTCTCCCTGGAGGTGCAGTAACCGCGCAAGGTTGTAGAGAACCATCGCCAAGACATTGTGATCCCCCTCAAACACTTCATGGCCTGCGTTCACCGCCTTTCGAAAAACCACCTCCGCTTCGTCCAACCATCCCGCTCTTTGAAGGACTAGTCCATGCTCGCGCAGAAGCCGAATGCTCTGTTCGTCGTGCTCTACTTCGCCATCGAGCAATTGTCCTTCCACCAGTTCCCGCGCTTCGTCGAGCTTGCCCGCATTTCGCAGGACCCCGCTCAACTGGACGATGTCACGATCACTGTTCAGGAGCGTATCCCCTAAAATCGATCGCCGGATCTCCACGGCCTCTCGCAGCAACGTTTCGGCCTCATCCAAATCGCCTTTTCTCTGGCGAACGATGCCGAGCACTGCCAAGCACGCCGCTACGTTGAGGTTCTCCCATTCCCCGAGTCGCTCCCATATAGCCAGTGCTTCCCTAAGTTTCGTCTCCGCGTCGGCCAACTTATGCTGCCCCCAAAACAGCAAACTTAAGTGAAACAATGAGTGGGCGATGTCTTCATGATCGGAGTCAAACAACTCTCGGCGCATGTTGAGGGCCTCACGGTATAGTGTTTCGGCCTCGACACGACGCCCTTCGCG
>PXDG01000002.1 GCA_003565105.1 Parcubacteria group bacterium
GAAGCGTTAGCCAGTATCGCTTCAGTAGCTGAAGTCACCATTGAGACTAAAGTCAAAGGAGAGGCTACAGGGTATCGATATCAAGTTTCAGGAGGAGTAGCTGGAGAGATTGAGCCAATTGCTCGACCACAAGAGGGCACCACCATAACCGTTCGCAAACTTTTTTATACCGTACCTGTACGGAAAAAATTTATCAAAGGTCAATCTACCGAAGTTGCTCATATTAGTAAAGTCGTCGAAAACATTGCCTTATCCCAGCCACAGATTACGATTCACTATCGTTCTCAAAATCGCACCGTAGCCCAGTATTCTGCTGAAACCTCTCCAGAGCGCGTAGCTCAGGTATTTGGATTAAAGAGTCCCGACGCCTTACTGGATCTGCATTATCTCGGATCGACGATGACAGTATCGGGAGTATTGGGACACCCATCGGTTTCGCGTAAAAACTCGCAAGCTATTCGACTTTTTGTGAATCAGCGACCCGTGCAACATTCAGCTATCCAAAAAGCCATCCTCTCAGGATATGACACTTTACTTGAGGTGGGCTATTATCCTCTAGGAGTAGTTTTTATTACGCTTGATCCGTCTTTCGTTGATGTGAATGTTCATCCTCGAAAAACCGAAGTTAAGTTTGTTGATGAGCGTCAAGCCTTCAGTCAAGTCCGGCAAGGAGTCCATTCTAGTCTTCAAAAAACCGCATTTTCAACTATTATTCATCCAATTGCCACGAAGCAAGCACCTTCTCAGCCTACTCAGTCTCAGCAAACCTTCAATATAAGCCCAGCACCTCATATGCAGGCTCAGCCACAATTACGAGAAGTCTCACACTCCTCGTCAAAAGATAGAGCGTCTCAGCTCAAATCAGTCCAACCACAATCACCACGTGTACACGAGACTACTAATCCATTTCGTTCACCATCTCCTCAGAAAGAAGTCTCATTTCAACAGCCTGATTTTCGTACTCTATTAACCTCTACTCCTGAACAGGTTGGTGATTTTATTCAAGTATTCGACACCTATATTTTGTATAAGAATGACCAAGGAATTTTAATCCTTGACCAGCATGCGGTACACGAAAAAGTTCTCTTGGAACAGTTTATGAATTTCCCAGAACAGATTCGTTCCCAATCATTTGCCATTCCTCTAAATATTCAGGTTATTGACTCAGACAAAGACCTGGTTATCGAGATTTTAGATCAAGTTCCTGGATTTGAAGTCGAGGATTTTGGACCAGGCAATATCGTAGTTCGTGCCGTCCCCACATTCTTTATCAAGTTGGCCCATCTCGAACGGAGGATTCAAGAGTTGATTGATCTAATTATTGAGTCTCAAGGAAGTATTCATATCAATGATATTCGTACAGAAGTGTATAAAACAATTGCCTGTAAATCTGCTATCAAAGCTGGAAAATCAATGACCTCAGAAGAAACTAAAGCCTTAATCTCTCAAGCGGTAAAGACAGATTTTGCTTTTTCCTGCTGTCATGGTCGTCCAACTATGATACAATTAAATCAAGACTGGTTTGAAAAACAATTTTCTCGTAAATAAATATCACTATGAAACCATTTCCCCCATTTAATAAACAAATTGCAATTGAAGGGTTGATCGTTACGCTTTTTATAGGTACGTTATCACTTATTTTTTACACCATATCTCAGGGTGAGATTTTGAATCTCTGGGTACTTATTTCGATGTTAGTAAGTGCAAGTTATCTTTCGTTAATAGGGGTATACTCAACACTCAAGAAAGAATATGACCATACAATAACCTTACTGATAGGACACACAATAGTTTTTATTTTAAGTGGCTTATTTATGAGATTAGGATTAGTTCAGTTTGCCATATTAATGCTTTTTGCTGTTATATACGCACTCTTCATTTATGGGTTTTTACGGACAATGCATAATGAAGTAGCTAATCGAATCTTCTTTCATCCGCGAAAAATTGTCTTCCCAGCTATACATCGATTTATTATTGGTTTTATCTTTATTGTTTCCATTTTTGTATATTTTCAATCTTCACAAACAGGTAACACCAATGCTTATATACAAATTCCTGAAGAATTAATTACTTCTCAGGCACCTTTGCTTAGTCAATTCATCCAACAGGTTGAACCATTGTACCAACAAGGTATGACAGTAGAAGAGTTGTTGATTGCTCGTATTGAACAATCTATAGAAGAGCAACAAAATCTGAATATTCCTTCAGGAACCCAGCTCGTTGATGTTCCTGAAGATGTTAAAGATCAACTTCTTCAAAATGAATTAACACAATTAGAAAGGCAGTATTCAGTAGAACTCCAACAAGATGAAGATGTTTTGCTAGCAGTCGTAGGTGGATTGAATAGAGTGATCGAAAATTTCTTTGGACAGTATCTTTCTCCAATTCTGCGTTCTCTACTGTCAGCTCTCTTGATCTTTTTAGGATTGATTTGGTTAATGCCAGTATATAATCTGCTTATTAAGCTTGGAATAGCTTCAACATCGTGGATTTTTGTTAAGATTAACTTTATTGAGCTTGAAGAGGAAGTGGTAACGAAGCATATAATGAAGATTTAGCAGTCTTCACATTTTGCTGCTAATGCGGTATCATAGATAGAATGAAAGGGTAATAGATATATTGTATGGCTACAGATTATTATAAAACACTCGGAGTAGAAAAAAACGCTACCGAACAGGAGATCAAAAAAGCATATCGCAAATTAGCACATAAATACCATCCAGATAAAAAAGATGGTGATGAAACGAAGTTTAAAGAGGTGAATGAGGCCTATCAGGTCCTGAGTGATCCTCAAAAGAGGAAACAGTTTGATCAGTTTGGACCTGGGTTTGAACAAGCTGGATTTGGTGGACAAGGAGGGTTTTCGAGTCAAGGATTTTCCTTTGAAGATCTATTTCAACAGGGAGGATTTTCCTTTAATGGAAGTTCTGGTGGAGCCTTTGAAGATGTTTTTGATATGTTTGGCGGTGGATCTCGGAGACAGTCAGGCCGACGAACACGACGCGGATCAGACATTCAAGTACAAGCCACTATAACTCTTCAAGAAGCGCATGAAGGGGTTACGAAGACGATTAAAGTACGTAAATCCGTAACCTGTACCACCTGTGGTGGCGATGGAGCAGAACCAGGAGCAGGGATGCAAAAGTGTCCTACCTGTGATGGGAATGGATACATTCAACGACAAGTACGAACTATGTTGGGTGTGTTTGCTCAAAAGGAAGAATGTTCCACCTGTCATGGTCGAGGTGAAGTACCAAAGAAAAAATGTCATACCTGTCATGGAAGTGGAGTAACAGAGAAAACTGAAGAAGTGGAAATTCGCATTCCAGCAGGAATATCTACTGGTCAAACCATTGAAATACCTGGAAAAGGAGAGGCTGCACCACATGGTGGAGTAGCAGGTAATATGTATGTTACTGTTGAAGTCGAGAAAGATAGTGACTATGATCGACGAGGAGACGATATTTATCAGACTTTACGGATACCCTTTTCTACCCTCATTCTTGGAGGAAAAGTCCCCGTAGCAACACTTCATGGAGAAGTAATGCTGAGTGTCCCAAAACAAACCCAATCTGGAGAAGTATTTCGCCTTCGTGGCAAAGGAGTCAATCGATTACACAATCGAGGAGTAGGTGATATGTATGTCACCCTTCAAATCGAAACCCCACAAAAGCTTTCTCGAAAGCAAAAACAACTGATCAAACAAATGGCAGAAGAAGGATTATAGGAGGAGGTTTGGTGGGAGATATTGGTAGGTATTCATCTTATGTGGATGAGGGTGTTTCAAGAATATATATTATTTGGTTTTGACAAAAAA
>PXDG01000115.1 GCA_003565105.1 Parcubacteria group bacterium
AAAATCAAAAACTCCTCGTTGTAGAAGTTGATACCAGAGACACACCTAATCTAGCTACACTTATCGAATCAGTCTCAGCCTTTAGTGATGTTGTTGTAGGTAACCAAGCAATTATCGTTACTTTACAAGAAGACCAACTCTCAGAATTTAGATTCTCTATCAGGCGAGCTTCATTATTTTAGAAATACTAAAGAAATATTAACTGTGACTCATTATCTTCCTCAAAGTATTTGTCTTATCTTCTGAATTATAAATATATTCTTCTCTTTCATCTAGATACGGAGAAAAATTCAAATGAAAGAGATCTTCAACACTCATCAAATGATTCGGTAGGAACACCATAAAATACAAATCTGTAACCAAAGTATACGTTTCTACTAAAAAAGAGCCGTGTACCTGGCTCTTTTTTAGTAGTTAATGAAGAAGCAAACAGAGCTTGTTTAAAGTCCCAGAGCTGACTATCGCTTTGCCCACTGTGGAGCTCGACGTGCTTTTTTGAGTCCTGGTTTCTTTCGCTCTTTTACTCGTGGATCTCGAGTGAGATATCCATTGTCTTTGAGTTGTTTTCGAAGAGTCTCGTCATGCTTTTCAATAGCCCGAGCAAGACCAAGTTGGATAGCATCAGCTTGTCCAGCTACTCCTCCACCATTCACGTGGACAGTGATATCAAATATCTCTGATCCTAAAATAGAAAGAGGCTTTGAAGCAGTCTTTTGATGATCTTCTAAATCAAAATACTTTTCAATTGGATCATCATTAATCAAAAATGAATGAGTCTTCTTAGAAGAAGGGGTAATTCGTACACGAGCTGTTGAAGTCTTGCGTCGTCCTACTCCTTCAAGATAGGTAAGGGGGTTAGATGTGGTAGCCATAGATACGATTAACTTATTTCTCCTTTCTGTAGGACCAATCGGTTTAGCATTCCTGACCGAAGTCGATTCTTTGGAAGCATTCCAAAAATTGCTTTTCGAAGTACTTCAGTAGAGTCCTTCTCCATCAGTTTATCCATTCGGATTGATCGAATTCCACCTGGATATCCAGTATGTCGATAATAGGTCTTTTGGGTTAATCGCCGTGGATGAATAGACATTTTGTCTATGTTATACACGATGACTTTCGCCCCCTCGTCTTTATGATACTCAAAAGCTGCTTCATTTTTCCCCATAAGGAGTGAAGCTACATCTGAGGCGAGAGTACCCAAGCGAATATTTTCTGCATTGATAGTAATTTCTTTCCGCTGCATAAATCTACTTGACTAATTCAATAATTGCCATCTTAGACACATCGCTGCGTCGAATCGGGGCTTTGATAATTCGCGTATATCCTCCAGTTCGAGATTCGTACAATGGAGCGATATCATGGAACAATTTGTTAGTTGCTGTAGGAGTTAACGTCTTGAGGACTTCTCTTCGTGCAGCTACTGTTCCTTTTTTTGCATGAGTAACCAATCGTTCTACATATGGTCTCAAGGCTTTTGCCTTTGATTCAGTAGTAGTAATGGCTTCATGGATAATCAGGTCATTAGAGAGGGATCGGAGCAAAGCTCGTCGCTGCGCCCGATTTCTTCCTACCTTGTGGAGCTTATTTCCCTTATTCATACTTCAACTATTAATTCACTAACTATATTACTCTATTCGAGGGTAATCCCGAATTGACTTAATTGTTCTTCGATACTTTGCACAGCTTTTTCTGAAATACCTTTAATAGCAACAATCTCTTTTCGAGATAGTTGAAGAAGCTGAGCTACATTCTCAAGTCCTTCAGCTTGTAGTGCTTTGATAGTTCGTTGAGCAATTTCAAGAGTCTCAATTTTAATTTGAGAGGTTTCTACTTCTGGCTCACTTTCTTCTTCCACTACAGCACTGCGCACTTCCACTGGTTCTCCTACAATTGAGGTAAACTGTTCAACCAAAATTCGAGCAGAATCCTGAATAGCAGCAAGAGGGCTAATAGTTCCATCAGTAGTAATTGAGAATACAACTCTATTGTAGTTAGTCTTATCTCCCACACGCATATCTTGAACATCATATGACACCCGAATAATTGGAGTAAAGACAGAATCAACTGCAATAAGACCGACTTCTTTCTTACTCATTTGATGTTCTCCTTTTCGAAAACCATACCCTCGTTCTACAGTAATTTCCATATCAAGGCTAGCCTCGGCATCAGTTAAAGTAAGGATAGGAGCTTCTGGATTAATTAAAGAAACACCAGATGGAAGATCTATTTCTGCACCAGTAATAAGCTTAGACCCTCGTGATTTAAGCGTCAAGGTAATTGGCTCTTCGGAATCTACAACAAATCGAAGAGCTTTAATATTTAAGGTAATATCAACAACATCCTCAAGAATATTTTCTACAGTTGAGAATTCGTGATCAACACCCTTAATTTTATAGTAGGTAACAGCGGAACCTTCAAGGGAAGAAAGCATTACTCGTCGAAGAGAATTTGCAATGGTAACTCCATATCCAGGGTTTAATGGCTCTATAGAATACACTGCTTGCTTTGTTGAGATCTCTTCAACTAAAGTAGGAAGTTGCGGAAGAATAATGTGAGTACGCATAGTGTTCGACTTAGTTATGTTTTAACGTGAGTAAAATTGAACAACAAGAGATAAATTGAAGGCTTGACTCAATTCATCAACCACAGGATCTTTCGTTACGGTTACTGTCCCTTTCTTAGCATCTTTCATCAACCAACCAGAAAGTTCAACGTCTTTCATAGCTTCTTTTCGAGCAGCTACAATCTTGGAGGAATTATCTGTAAAAGAAATAACATCACCTTCTTTGACTACATAGGAAGGAATAGTAAGCTTTTTACCATTCACACAAATATGTCCATGAGATACGAGTTGTCGAGCTTGATCTCTCGTTGCCCCCATAGAGGCACGATAGACAGCATTATCGAGGCGACGTTCCAAAAGCTTCAATAGTGCTGTAGGAGTTGGCTCATTCAATCTAAGAGCTTTATTATACGTGTTACGGAATTGCTTTTCTCGCAATCCATAGGCATATTTAACTTTTTGCTTCTCCAAAAGTTGTCGTCCATACTCAGACATACCTCCCCGTCTTCGTCGTCCTGGTTGAGAACCAGGTGAAACAGCAAGACGAGTGTCTGATACTTTTACTTCTGGGAAAATTCGTTCTCCGAATCTTCGACAAATCTTGACTTTCTTACGATTATACATAACCTATGCGCTCTAAATTTATACTCTTCGTGGTTTTCGGGCTCGGGTACCATTATGAGGTACAGGGGTCAAATCTTTAATAGACACAATATTTAAACCAGCTGCAGCTAGACCTCGAATTGCGGCTTCTCTACCAGAACCGACACCTTTAATAATTACTTTAATGTCTTCTAACCCAGTTTTTCGTACCTTTTCTACTACTGTCTTAGACACCATAGTAGCTGCATACGGAGTTGCTTTTTTTGCTCCTTTAAATCCTAAAGATCCTGCGGAACTCCAAGCTAAAGTATTTCCTGACAAATCAGCAAGTGAAACCAAAGTATTATTATACGTTGATTGTATATATGCAGTTCCTCGAGAAACCTTCTTTTTTGAGGAAGTTTCTTTTACTCCTGATAATCGGAGACTCGATGCAGTATCTCCTTTTTGAACAACACGTTTCTTTCCCATATCGTATGTTATCTACTTATACTATGTTTTTTCAACAGTTCGTCGACCACTTCCCATCGTACGTCGAACATTTCCTCGTACAGTACGTGAGTTTGTCTTAGTACGAGCTTTGATTGGAAGTTTTTTGGTATGACGTGAACCACGGTATGAACCAATTTCTTTCAACCTCTTAACGTGATTAGCTACTTCTCTTCGCAAATCACCTTCAATGGTAAAGTTTTTCTCAATATAACTCTTCAATGAAGAAATTTCATCTTGAGATAAATCCTTAGCCTTGCGATAAGGGTTAATACCAACTGCCTTAAGAACAGCTTTTGACCGAGTCAATCCTACACCATAAATATAGGTGAGGGCAACTTCAATATTTTTTGATTCTGGAATTGTAACTCCTGCAATACGTATCATATGAGATATATAACTTTAATCTTAACCCTGACGCTGTTTGTGACGTGGATTCTCACAAATCACCATCACTCGGCCGTGGCGTTTAATAACTTTACATTTTTGACAGATTTTCGTTACGGAAGCTCTAACTTTCATAAGTCTAATTAATTTCTTCTGGTAATACGTCCTTTAGTCAGATTGTATGGGCTAAACTCAACAATCACTTTATCTCCAGGAAGTACTTTAATATAATTCATCCTCATCTTCCCTGAAAGGTGAGCTTGAGCTTCATACCCCTCTTCGAATTGAACTTTAAAGGTAGTGTTAGGTAATACTTCTAAAACTACACCTTCTTTCTGAATTAGTTGTTTTGAGCTTGATTGATCATTGGACATACAAACTTTGCGAATTATTATAAGCAGTGAAATGCGAACCTGTCAAGTAGTATAAAAGATAATTCAAAGCTTGTCAACTATCAAGAGGATCTATGCCTTACTATTATACCTGATATAAAAAGAAAAAGCAAAGTATATGCCTTTTTCCCTCATTTATAGTATATTACTTAATCTAGGGAAGGTGATATAGCTTTGCTTACTCTGACTACTGACGAGTTAGATTCTTTTTGGCAACATACAAAAAGTCATCTCTCTTATCAGCAACCATAATTCTCTCCAATCTTTGGCTGTGCCTATTTATTTTTACAAAGGTGCGGAGATATGTATTTTTCTTTTATGTAGAAAAGGTGTATTTATTTGGTTGTTGATTTACTCTTTTTTAAAGACTAGCCAGAGAATCCAACCACAAGTTACACCGTTTCTTCTTTTCTTCTTTTTGTCTATGTTCCTTGTGATTGCAATATCAGGCTTATCTCTTGTATCTACATTATATCAAAGTTTAAAACGAAGGTACAGCCTGAGTTATCCACATTTTCTACAAGTCAAATAAACTTCCTAGATGATCCATAGTAGCTTGAGATGAAGCAATAATAATATAATCATTAATATACGTCACATCAATTGAATTAGTAGGTTCAGTATAGTTATAAAAGTAATTTCGTAAAGTACGATTGTTTCGTGTTAGCACTTCTGAACTATTCATACTTGCATCAATGGGAGCATTTCGTGATGAAGATGATAATGAAAAAGATGATAAGTCTTGAGGTATAGTATCAAGCCAACTCTCTGTAATTTCTTGAGTGTCTTCTGAAGAATCTAATTGTAAAATAGTTGCTAATTTATAGATACCATCTTGATTATATGCATAGACCCAATAATCTTGAACTGAATTCATTACTCGAGCAGGTGTTTGAATTCCAAGCAAATTTTGGTATTGTTCAAAGGTCAGTGGAAGATTGTCAGATCCCGCGAGGGTAACCTCAATCAATCGACTACCCTGCTCTGAAAGTTCCGTTAGTATTTCAGTACGGATATTCCCTTCTCCATTCAATGCAACTGTTACTTCAGCTTCGGATATTACCAGTGGAGTTCCACTCCCAGGAATAAATGACTCATCATCTTCGCCAGGATCAGTTGGGCCAAAAGTATCACCTATATCGTCTTCAAACTCAAAGGAGATATCATCATCATCTTGATCTTCTTCGGAAAGATCTAAATCTTCAACTTCTTCTTGCTCAGTACCTGTCCCCAATATATTTAATTGGTCTTCCAATATGTATACAGATACACCTACTATAATAAGTATGACCAATACCCCCCCCACAACAAAAGGAGTTTTTGATTTTTTGGGGGTAGGAGCCTGTGATTTTTCAAAAGAAAAATCTTTTGATTCATCTTCAAGATCTAAGGATATAGTATCAGAAAATGAAGATGTATCATCCAAGGATCTTTTTTGAGATGAACTCTCTATAGTAGAACCAAGATTTGATGATGACATCTTAAAGTCATTGTCGTCAAGACGGGAAAAGTCGAGTTCTTTGCTCTCAGGATCCTTAGATTGAGTAGGCTGATCTGAATCAATTGACAACCCAGATAATTTACTCTTTTTTTCACTCAATGAAGACTTATCCACATCTCCTGTTACTTGAGGATTCTTTTTCGTTGAATCAAACTCTGAAACATTCGCTGGTTCTGATGAACGTTCTGCATTCTCACTGAGAAAGTTCCCCGCTTGATGCAATCGATCTTCTGGAGATGAATGTTGAGGCTCCAAAGCATCTTTCATAGTAGTAAAGGTGCCAGGAACTCTTTTTTTATCTTGATTTTGTGACTGATCCATATAAAATAGTTATATTTATGATTTCGGTATAATCTTATGTTTTAACGTCAAATTAATCTTGCCAGCATCATCCACTTTTTTTACTATCACTTCAACTTCTTCTCCTAATTGTAACACATCTTCCACAGATTCAATACGTTGTGTGGACATCTCGGAGATATGAATAAGACCGTCAAGATTAGGAGTTAGTCGAGTAAACGCACCAAACGGCATAATCTTCACAACCGTTCCCATCAAAACATCTCCTTCTTGAGGTTCATAAATAATTGATTCTATCATTTCCCGCGCTGCATCAAGATTTGCTCGCTCTACTCCAGTGATAAAAATGTTTCCATCATCTTCAATATCAATTTTCACTCCTGTTTCATCAATAATTTTATTGATCGTTTTTCCTCCCGAACCAATTACTTCACCAATTTTTTGAGGATTAATCGTAACAACTTCTACTTTCGGAGCAAGAGCTGAGACATCTTTTCGAACTTCACTTATCACGTGAGACATCGTATCTAATATTTGATATCGAGCATCTTTTGCTTGAGCCAGAGCCTTCTCAAACATTTCCATAGACATTCCACCTCCTTTAATATCCATCTGAATAGCCGTAACTCCTGAACGAGTTCCAGCAACCTTAAAGTCCATTTCGCCATAAAAATCTTCAGGTCCTTGAATATCCGTTAACAAGCGATATTCACCTGTTTCAACATCTTCAACAATCCCCATTGCAATTCCAGCTACAGGCTCTTTCAGAGGAACACCTCCTGCCAACAACGACAAGGTAGATGAACAAACACTTGCCATTGACGACGATCCATTTGAACCAAGAATTTCGGTAACTACTCGAATAGTATACGGAAAAACTTCTAGTGAAGGAAGTGCTGGTTCAAGAGCTTTCTCCGCCAATGAGCCATGCCCTATTTCTCGACGTCCAGGACCTCGTAAGGGACGGACTTCTCCCACACAATATGGAGGGAAATTATAGTGATGTAAATAATGCTTTTTATATTCTTCTTCCATCTCATCTATAATCTGAGCTTCTCCTGGCCCCCCAAGAGTCAAGAGAGAAAGAGACTGGGTATCGCCCCTGTTAAAAAGTGCAGAACCATGGACTCGAGGAACAACATCGATTTCGGCACTTAATGAACGAATCTCAGTAAGGCCACGATCATCAGGTCGTCGATTATCTTTTATAAGATTTTCTTTAAATACACGTCCTAACTCATGTTTGATCACAGTATGTTCTAACCCATTTGTCTCGGGGAACACTTCAGCAATTTTTTGTAGGACTTTTTGCTTAGCTAATTTAGTTGAAGATTTATCTCCATATAAGAGAGAGTCTAAATGTGGTCTAACAACCTCTTGAATAGCAGAAAATAACTCTTTATTATGTTCAGAAATATTTACTTGGCGCTTATCTTTTCCAATTTGAGATTGTATCTCTTGTTGAAAAGAAATCATCTCCATAATCTGAGGGTTAAGTTGTTCAGTCGCCTCACGAATAATTTCTTCAGAAACCATCTTTCCTGAAGTTTCCATCATTACAATTCTATGCTCTTTATTCAACGTAATAATAGCATCCAAGACTCCTTCTTCTCGATCTTCAAATGAAGGATTCAAAACAACCTTGTCATCTCTATATCCTACGCGCAAGGCAGAAACAGGGCCATTCCATGGGATATCTGATATCATCAAAGCTAATGAAGCTCCAAACAACGCTGGTACATCTGGATCGTTCTTTTCATCCATTGAGAGAACCGTAACAATCACCTGAACTTCATTTCGCAAACGATCATCAAAGAATGGTCGTATAGCTCGATCTATAAGTCTTCCTGTAAGAACAGATTCCTCACTTGGACGACCTTCTCTCTTAATAAAGCGACTCCCTTTAATTTTTCCTGCTGCATAAAACTTTTCTTGATAATCCACAAAAAGAGGCAGATAGTCTGAACTAGTCTCCCCTCCCATTACAACTGTAACTAAAACCGTTGTTTCACCATAAGTAACTACCACAGAACCATCCGCCTGTTGCGCCAAACGCCCCACTTCAACTTTTAACTTCTGATCTGCGATTGTACGGTCAAAGTGAGTTACGTTCATAAAATGTATATTACTGTTATTTTGATAGGCCTAGAGAGAATTATATCTAAGCTCGAATTCCTAATTTCTTCACAATCTCTTCAAAGGCCTTTAGATCGGTCTTCTTTAAATAAGCTATATGCTTCTTTCTCTGAGAAACCATTTTAATAAGACCTCTACGAGAATGGTAATCTTTACGATTTTCCTTTAGATGCTCAGTAAGTGCTGCAATATTATGCGTTAGGAGAGCGATTTGAACTTGAGGAGAACCATTGTCTGATTCATGCACCTGATACTCTTTAACGAGTGCTTGCTTTGTTGCTATATCCAACATATCTTAATTGACTTAAATATCTCTAATATCTTTAATTATTATAGTATCATATTGTATTAAATAAATCAATATGATATATAGCTCACCTACTTAGATGAATCGTTATAATAAAAAAACAGAGTGTTTCATCTTTTCTTATAGTGCATACACTCTGTCTAACGTTTGTTGTAGGGCGTTTGTTATAGGGGGGGCGGTGCTGAGGAGAGGACTTGAACCTCCACGCCAATGGCACATGCTCCTAAGGCATGCGTGTCTACCAATTCCACCACCTCAGCAATAGTATCTTCATTTTGATACAAAGGTCATTTAACATATATATAGTATCCGAAAATTGACACCTTGTCAATCAGTGTGATATAACAAATACATCCCTTAAGCGGGTAGAGGCTTAAGAACGAGTATGACTAAGCCTTTACTCAACACTGTTTCTGGGCGAAACTTGAGGGATAATTATTCGTAAGTCCAGTAAATGGATATTACTCATCTGGTGGTGTCTACGCTCTTGTTAACCTTGAGCTCAACAGTCACCCCATCTATACAGGTCAATAATCCGACTGAATCTCCAGAATCAATGCCTGTGTTATATGGAGTAAACCCTACTGACACAGTAGTCACTCCAAAACCAGAGCCTAAGCCTACAGTTATTCCTCCGCAACATACTCAATTTGTAGCTACCATACCGCAGAATCAAGGTTCATGCTTTGATTATACTGCTAAATACGGAGCTATGTACGGAGTTGATGTCGATCTCTTAAATCGTATTATCAAAGCCGAGAGTGGAGGAAACCCTGCAGCAAGGAATCCTCGCTCAACTGCCTCTGGATGTGCCCAATTCATACAAGGTACTTGGGCAAGTACTAGACGGCAAATGGGACGAGAATGGGTAACACCCTTTGATGCTGAAGCCAACGTCGAAACAACAGCCTGGAAAATTGCCAACGGAGGTCTCAATGCATGGAATGCATCTCGATCAAAGTGGGCACACTAAACCACCCCGCAAGCTCTCCTTGCGGGTTTTTAGTTTGAATAAAAACCTAACTTACATTTTATTCTTACCATTCTCATACTTTTTCGTAGATTCTTACTTCTCACAATGTACTCGTCCTATACAGGTTGTTGCCATTTATGACAAATATAGGTATAATAAACTTAACTATAAGTTCAACAGCATCAGATGAGTACTCAAAACCTGATCCGACTCCAAAATATAACCAAACACTTTCATATACACGTCAAAGATCCTCATAAGGATAAAGGACAAATGGATGGATTTCGTGCCCTTAAAAAAATTCGATACCCTGCAGTAAGCAACCTTACCCTTGATATAGCACAAGGCGAATGGGTAGGGATAATTGGAAGAAACGGAAGTGGGAAAAGCACACTTATGAAAATGGTGGCTGGAGTACACACTCCAGATAGTGGAAGAATTCACGTTACCGGCTCTGTACTCCCCTACTTTGGACCAGATGAAATTCTGCATCCTGAAGGATTACTCGAGGATGCAGTAATGGTTAAAGCCATGCAAGTAGGATTGCCTCGGTCTGAAGCAATGAAAATTTATGAAAATATTATTCATTTCTCAGAACTATACGATTTCACCTCCCAGAAAATTAAATTCCTCTCATCAGGAATGAAAACTCGACTGCTTCTTGGCCTGATTCTGAATATCAATGCAGACATTTACCTTTTCGATGAAATCCCTTCAACAACCGATCGTGCTTTTCAAGAAAAAGTCGTTGATAGAATTATGAAACTCAAACGAATGGGGAAAACAGCTATGATGGTAAGTCATAATATGGATGAAATTAAAGAATACTGCACCAAATGTATTTTAATCCACGAAGGAGAACTCGTAGCCTATGACGACACTGACACTATTCTAAGAATGTATACCGAATAACCTTTGTCTCACTTATCAAAAAAGTAGATAGCTATTTTAAAAATCTATCTACTTTTTTGATTCTTGTATCACTAGTCTACTTGAAGTCGGTGAAATCCAAATCCAATACATTTCAGAAGTACCTGAACTCGGAATACGGTTAATGTACTCGGGCACCAAATCACGGAGGTCAACACGTCCAGAACAATCTTTCATCCTCTGTGCCCCCCTTTCAGTGCCCGTATCACAAATCTGTACCGCTTCTTCTGAAATGATTGATGGATACACAGCATTATCCATATAATAGAGGTCCAAGGCTTGTCGTAATCTATTGATCTCAGTTTGTTGTGAACTTATTTGCAACTGCTCTAATTGTCCTTGAATATTTCCTACTTGCAAGACAACAAAAAGCCATACACCGAGACCAATAGAAATTAATATTACCTCAAACGCCCAAATAGAAGGTGATTGTTTCATACAAGTCTATACTCAAGATAGTAATTTATCAATTTCTCTCTTAAATCCTTGAATAGTCTTAAAATCACGATAAATTGAAGCAAACCGAATGTAGGCAACCTCATCAACCTCTTTCAAGTGATTTAGAACAATGCGCCCAATGTCCTTAGATGAGACTTCTTTTCCATCTTTCTGAAGAAGGTCCACCTCAATTTTCAGACAAATATCTCGAATTTTTTCCTGAGTGACTGGCCTTTTTTGCAATGCAATAACCAATCCCTTCATTAATTTTTCTGAGGAATATCGCTCCTTCCCTCCACTTCGTTTTAAAACCATCAAGTCTAATATTTCTCGTGACTCAGAAGTGGTAAATCGATATCCACAATGCTCACACATACGGCGACGACGCACGGCCAAACCTTCTTTAGAAGTCCGAGAGTCAGTAATTCGAGTATCATCATATAAACAGCGAGGACATTTCATACAATTATCGTTTTTTGGGTATTATCAATATTGGTAACAACACAATTGGTGCAAGACTCCACAACAGCTGAAATAACTCTTGACCAAAAAGAGACTGTCGTAAAAATTGTGAGTACGGAGTATTTAATAAGGAAAGGTAAGGGATGATGGTGGTTAACAAAAAGCCCACTGTCGCCACCCCAAAGAGAATATTTCTCCCCTTCGCTTTTTTAGAATACGACAATCCTTTCCCTACTGAAGATCTATTCAATACAAAAAATGTCCCAATAAAGAGTAATATCAGTATTAAAAAGTTTCCTGATACAGGACCAACTGAAGAGACTGAAAAGAAAATGAATTGATTTAGGGTAACTGCAATATACAATGATAACGCTACCAGCACAATTTTTTCAACTCCTGAGTGTAGGATATAACCCGTAATAAGTACTCCAAGGACGATACTTATTATAATATCATTGGTAATAGAGAGTGGACTTCCCGTTAACAGAGATGCATCAAGCATATAAGTACAATAGATTTATATTTGTTATCATATATCATCAGTGTACTGGATCGAGACACTGATGTCAATATCACGTTTAGAAATAAAAAAGTGGGCACATATATAATATGGCCCCTTTTCAACTATTAGAGTAATGGTTGGAGAACTTTTTTAAACTCACTTACTTCCACATATATGGAAGGTAAGCTCGTATGATTATAAAAGTGAATTTTTACAGCTTCACGATACCTTCCTGGTTTTGTAATCGATTCAAATCTAGAGATGTCGTTTACTCTAAGTCCTATTTCTTGCTCGCTGGTACGATTCTCAATCAATCCTTTCACCGCAACAAAATCTTTCATTTCTATCTCTCAGTAAGTACGTTACATTTATATCACTGATATAAATGTTTGTCAATAAATTGTATGAGATAAATTAATCGTAGACACGTTATCCCCCCTCCTTCATCGCTTTTCAGCGAGTATAATTCACACAACGTTCCGATTAGACCAAGAAAAAAAGGGAGGGGCTTTGGAGATATCATCAATCTTAACGACAACTTCAAAGTTTGGGTTGGATCATAGCTGAAACGTCATTCTCTTTGCAGAGATAAAAATCAATCCTTGATCAACCACTCCATACTGAAAAACCTCTCTTTTCATCAAGAGAACTCATAATAATTATTTTCTGCCAATCCTAACACCAACTCTATTATCTGCTGTATTTTCTCAGAAGATATATATACCCCCTTTCCTTTCTGAACTTCATCATAAAGATAATCATCAATATAATTGGCCATTTGGCGCTTCATCTCGGGATTACGCCACCAATCAACAACTGCATATCTTACGATAATATCTCGAATTTCTAACGAAATTTCAATTTGGGTTTCCTGATGTAACCCTAAGGCAGATAAAGATTCCTCCAAATTACGATATAACACATCTGCTCCCTGAACCTCTCTCACCGCTCGAGGGAGAGAGATATCCTCCTTCGTAAGCACCTTGTCACGAATTGCTTTAATCTGCTTCAAGGCCTCAATATCCGAAAGTTTTTGCTGTCGCATTTGTAGCAAAATTTCTTGAATTTTTTGAGAAAATCGATCATAAAACTCAGGATCAGCTTGCTTACGTTCGGTAATAATTCGTTCCGTTTGAGAAGCAATCGTTTCGGCTTGAGACTCTTCAGAGCCGATCTCACTCACCACTTGATCAAAACGAGCAGGATCCGTAATATCAATCTCCTCAGTCAAGACTTCAACCTCACGAGCATCAACATATTTATCCAATACCGTCATCAGTTGTTTTTTATAACTCGAATAATCCACTGAATCATCATATCGAACAGCAATACTTTTCTTCAATCGCTGTAATTGTTTGGCCTCTCGTTGGTACAATTCTAAATCCTGAAACGAATGAGCAAAGCCCTTCAAATGCATACACTCCGAGAATACTCGAAAAAAATCATTCACGCCAACATAAAACTCTTTTCTCCGTTGCTCTGAGACCTCCTCATCAAGATCGTCAAAGATCCGAATTAACTCCTCAGCATCCTGCCAATCCTTGACTCCCGTTAAAATATTATGAATGTGTGCATACGAGCCTTCTAAATCCTGAATTTTATCCGACACAGAAATCAAGGTTCCTTGAACATCTTCTGGATCAAAGTGAGCAAACTGTTGCATCGCATCATCCAGATTCTTCGCATTTTCTGAATAATCCAAGATATATCCTGCCGTTTTTGGAAGAGAGGGATTATCATACAAGCGATTCACCCGAGCAATAGCCTGCAACAAATTATGATCCTTCAACTCCTTCGCCAGATATAAAATCGTATTTCGCGGAGCATCAAAACCAGTCAACAACTTATCCACCACAATAATAATCTCTACTCCTTCATCATTATGCTTAAAGCTCTCCACCACAGACTCTTCATATGACTTCAAACTCTGATGATGAGCCTTGACCTGATCCAAATAATCCACGACTTCCTGCCGATGAGCATCATCCTCAGACACAATACCACTTTCATCCGAGACAACCAAGGCTGTCCGAACCTTGCCCGAGTCCTCAAAAGCTCGTTGAAACAAGACCGCAGAAAACTTACTTGGAGCCACCACCTGCCCCTTCAAACCACTCCCCTGAAATCGAGAAACATAATGCTGCTCAATATCATAGGCAATTTCCGTAATTCTCCCTGGATTATCCTGAATCAATTGTTTCCCCAACACCCGTTGAATCTCCTGCTTTTTTACCTCATCCATCCCTTCAAGAATCCGCTCCACCCGACGATCTACTTGTTCTTGATTTACCTCCAAATCCACATATCTCCCCTCATAAATCAGAGGGAGAATCACCTGATCTTCAATTCCCTCCTTCACCGTATATGGCTGACCAATATACCAACCAAACTTCCGCCAACTCTCCTTTGAATCCTTCAACAAAGGGGTACCTGTATATCCAATCACACAAGCATTTGGCATCGTTTTAGTCATTTCCAAATTAGCTTCCCCACCCTGCGTACGATGAGCCTCATCAATCAACACAAAAATATTTGGATCCAGATCTACAAAATCCCGATATTGTTTACTCGAATGAAACTTATGTACCAAAGTCGTAATTACTCTCGGATCTTTATCCTTAATCAACTGCAATAACTCTGTCCCCGTCCGTACTTGCTTCACGCCTTTTTTGACATTACAACTCTCAAACGTCCCCTTAATCTGCTTATCCAAGTCCTTGCGATCCGTAACAATAATAATCCGAGGATTCACAATGCGCGGATCTTCAATAATCGCCTTAACCAACATCACCATCGTCAGAGACTTCCCCGAACCTTGGGTGTGCCAAAGCAAGCCCCCTTTACGACGCATCACCCCATCCACACCTGGTTCATAATCATGAATACGCTCAAGAGTATCTTGAATCGCAAAGTATTGTTGATAACGCAAAATTTTCTTAACCCCACCATCATAGACAATACCGTTCTTTGCCAAATCCAAAAGACGACTCTGATTTAACACAGCTACCACCGCCCGATCTTGAGCAGTAATCGTTCGCTGCCGATTGTGAGTATGATTATGTACCGAACCATTCAAATCTTTCAAAAGTTGAGCATAGACCACTGGATCAATTCGCTTACGTAAAGCCTCAACAACCCGATCTTCTAAGGTATCTTCTTGATTCCATTCACGCCAAGTCGAAAAAAACTTCTCAGGCGTCCCCGTCGTAGCATACCGAACATCTCCCCCATTCGCTGCTATCAACAACTGCGGATAGACAAACAAATCAGGACAATACTCAATCTGCTGATTACGAACCAACTGAGCCATCGCCTCCTTGATATCCACACTCGATTTTTTATTCTCAATCACCGCAAAAGGAATCCCATTCACAAAAATGACAATATCCGCCCGAATCTGCCCCCGTCCCGATGCCTCATATTCCACCGCCACGTGAAAGCGATTATTCTCAGGATTTTCAAAATCAAAAAACCGAAAGTTCTTCGACATTCGCCGCCCATGCAATACCACTTCAAAGGTTCTTCCACCTTCCGTCGGCATAATCGTTTGATACACCGCCCGAGAAGTATCAATTAATCCTTCAAATTGAATATTTTCCAAATCATCCACTGCTTGCATCACCTGACCAGGTTCAAATAAAAATCGCGCTCCATCCTCTCCTTCGTACCAATTAATCCGAGATAAAGATTCAAAAGCAATATCTCGCAACAAAAATCGTGATGCATTCCCACCCCGCTGACGAGACACTTCTTCAGAAGAGATATACTCATACCCCAACCCCAACAACATTTCCACAAACGGAAGTTGTGATTGCATAGCTTCAGTGAAGTGCGCCGTGATTTGAGGCATAAGAAATACTATTAATTATATGTATTATAGCATATCCTTATCATCTCCGTAGCGGAGACCTCCGCGGCGCCATTCACTCTCTACAACTCACCTTGGCGACGCAGTGGTCGCCTCTACGCATTCACATTATCCAGAACTATCTTTTATTATACCCCTTATCACTAAAACAATTAATCCTTCATTTCATTTACTC
>PXDG01000034.1 GCA_003565105.1 Parcubacteria group bacterium
GTATTACAAAGAACAGACTTTGTCAAATACTCATAACGAACAGGATATCATCTTACCAGTAGTTACTTTTATTACTTTTGGCACACTTATTTGGCACATTTACTTGACAAAATTATTCTTTTAGGTTATTATAAAATCCGTTCTTTATAAAAGGTAATGTTATATGTCCAAATCAATTATTTGTTTCAATAGATCCGATGTTCAAGACATGTACGGTGTCTTTCAAGACACCAAAGTCGATGATAAGTATGTAGGGGGGCAATTATCACAAGAGCAATTCGCGGTCTTTGAAGAGTTTTGTTCCGGGTCAAAAATCAGTGGATCTATGGAAGAAACAATTGCATGGGTACATACGCACGCAGACGAACTACATACTGAAGCTGCAGAAAACAAAGAATCATGTGGTTATTATGATCTCCCCATGGGATATTGTAAGTTCTTTGGCGTGATAGAGACTACCACCGTTGCTCTTGAGGATGTAATAAAGATAGTCTCTGCAGGCACCTTTGCCTATGAGACCACATCTGGTACCATTCTCTTTCGTGACCCAAATATCGGATTCTTCGTAATGATCCCCAAACACCGGGAGGAAGGATTCCATGCCGAGGTACTCAAAATGGTACGGTCTGGTATGAGTTCTCACGAAATTGACCGTGAGCTAAACCCTCACCGATATGTCGAACGAGATCGTTCAGGCCCTAAGGATCGAAGAACAAAGTTTAGCCAAGTCTAACAACTA
Source organism: Parcubacteria group bacterium (assembly GCA_003565105.1). Classification (GTDB taxonomy): domain Bacteria; phylum Patescibacteriota; class Minisyncoccia; order SW-4-49-11; family SW-4-49-11; genus PXDG01. Next base: position 740 of record PXDG01000034.1, read on the forward strand.
CAGGTAGATACCTCCCAGGTAGATACCTCCCACCAAGTCAAAAACAGCCACTCTCCCAAGAGTGGTTTTATAGTTTCAAACCCAATCCTTTCCTCTACCCCTTGGTGGAGGATTTTTTATTGACAAATAAGCTGTTTTTGTTTATACTCTGAGAGCAATTTTCGTAGGAGAACGAATCATAGTGAAAGAACTCATCTTATTCCGTGGCTTACCTGGTGCGGGGAAAAGCACTCTCGCTAATTGTCTTGGAGTCCTCACGTATAGTGCCGATGATTACTTTACTCATAAAGATGGTTCCTATACCTTTATAGCAGATAACCTATCAGAAGCGCATCGTGACTGCCTTCTCAAGACTGAGAGAGCTATGGCTGAGTGGCAACACCCCATCATTGGTGTAGCTAACACCTTTACCCAAGAATGGGAACTCGAACCATACTTCATATTAGCTGAAAAGTACGGCTATCAGGTCCACTCATTAGTAGTTGAGAATAGACATCAAGGACAAAGCATTCACTCAGTCCCCTCTGAGACCATAGCCACTATGAGATCTCGATTCCATATACAATTATAGTATGTACAATCAAGTCTTTCTTTTGTAGAGAGACTTTTTAAATCTTCACTTCAGGGGATTTAATACAACAAAATAAAAATCCGCTCAGAAAAGGTTCTGAACGGGTTAGATATTTAGATCACCCCCTGAGAAACTAATTTGATACAATTAGCTAGCTGGTTTACAGCTACTACTGAGCTGGGTGGCTGTAAGGCTTCCACCTCAGCTTCGCAAGAAGCAATGGCTTCTTGAACAACTACAGATTGCTCAGCTAAGGGTAGCTGAACAAATGCAGGGTTAGCAGAAAACATTTCTACTATCATGAAAAGATCTAATAACACTACAAAACAATCCTCTTTTTCTTAAGTACAAGAAAAGTATAAATGATTATAGATATTCTGTCAAGTGTAGCTAAGTGTTATTCAGGCTCTCTACTCATCTTTCATAGGACTATCCTCATTTTGAAGGTTAGCAAACTGAGCAGTCATCGTAGGATTCCCTCGAGTAAGTCGCTTGATTGTCAAATCCTCAGCTTTATTATTTGCAAGACGGAGGTTGTTTTCTGAGGAGAGCAAGGCATCTTTAGTCTTTTGAAGATGGGTTATTGTTTTATCTATTTCGTCAATAGCGGTTTTAAATTTACGACTTGCAAGGTCATAATTTTTGGCAAAACCCTCTTTAAAGGCATTAATATTATCCTCAAAATTCGTAATATCAAGATTCTGATTCTTAACTAGAGCCAACTCAGCCTTATACTGCAACGAATTCAAAGCAGCATTCCTCAGCAACGTAATAATTGGAATGAAAAATTGAGGACGGACTACGTACATCTTCGGATATTTATGTGACACATCAACAATACCTGTATTGTAAAGTTCATTATCTGCTTCTAAGAGAGAAACCAATACCGCGTACTCACACCGTTTATCAACTCGATCTTTATCGAGTTCTTTCAAAAAGTCTTCGTTTTTCTTTTTGGTTGAGGTTTCATCCCCTTCATTTTTCATTTCAAACATAATAGAGATAATCTCGTTCCCAGCCTCATCGGATTCTCGATAAATATAGTCTCCTTTACTTCCTCTTCTCGAATCATTATCCTTTTCAAAGTAAGCATTTTAAAATGCAGTAGCACGAAGTTTATTAAATTCAACCTCACAATGCTGCTCTAACGTCTCTCCAATCATCTTGGTACTCAATTTCAGCTTCATATCCTTACGATACGCAATTTCATCATCTTTCATTTTGATGATATCATCTTTAGATTTAAGCTGTTCAGTAAATTTTTCCTGAAGAGATTTTTCTAATAGTTGAGTCTCAGTTTCTTTTGCTTTGAGTTGATTCATTAGGTCATCACGCTCTTTTTCAATAAGCTTCGTAGCTTCTGTCACCGTTAGTTTTGTTTCTACTTCAGCTTTTTCAATCTTAGACTTCATTTCCGCAATTTCAGCTTCTTTAAGGCTCACCAGTTTGGCTAATTGTTGTTCATTCTGAGAGCGAAGTTCAGATATTTCTTGATCTTTTTTGACTAAATGCTTTTGTAAAAGGTTTTTAAGGTGGGATTTTGTTAATTCTACGGCATGCTCTTTTTCTCTCTCAGCGATCTGCATGCCCTCAGAGAGATCGTTTTCAAATTGATGGTCGCGCACTTGTTTTACAATATCTGCAAATCCTGCTTCATCAACTTTAAAAGCTTTCTTACAATGCGGACAGATAATTTCTTTCATATTAGTATCCATAAAAATGATAGAAAGGGGCTTATATAATATATACTTCTTGTATTATATCACATGATCTTAGTAGCAAAAGTTGCCAACCAAACGGAGTCCTTAACATAAAGGTGAGATCCAAATTCTTCATTCATACTATTCGTAATCAATGTGTTTTTTAGAATATTATACTCACTCCTAACTCCAACTCACCACCTCAACCGATTTCCCATCAAGCAAAAGAGATACAGGATATTGAGTATCCCAAACACCAGTGTCACACACCGATTGTAAAACAGCCTGCTTCTCTGCACCCGTAATTAACACAATCTGCTTGTGAGCTTGCCGAAGATACGTATCAGACAAACTCAGCCGCTCACGAGTCGGATATTCAGCAGGAGCATCTGTAGCGAGAACTTTCTGCCCATCAACATTCCACGGTTGGTTCGGAAAAAGTGAGGCGATGTGCCCATCCGTACCCATCCCAAGAATAGCTACTGTCAACTGATTAGGAAGACATTCTTCCATCTGCTGTACCGATGCTTCTCGCGACAGAGAGGTATCAAAAGCACAAACATTAGATGATCGCATAATAACATCTCCCCCCAAAGCCTCAGTGATCTTGACCCAATTATATTCAGGATCCCCTACAGGAACATATCGCTCATCTACTTGAATTAACTCAATTTTTGACCAGTCAAGACGAGTATCTGAAGCAAGAGCCTGATACACTGGATATGGAGTACTCCCTCCAGACAGAGCCA
>PXDG01000104.1 GCA_003565105.1 Parcubacteria group bacterium
AGCTCTCTCCCTGCTCTACGCGCTCGAGATACGCGGAAAGGTGCGTCTTCGCGTCAAAACTCCCAACGCTTGTTTTCATACAACCAGTTTAATCAACCAGTTTGATAGCGTCAAGACGAACTGGTATCTGTCAAGATAGACTCCACGGGGCTTACTCCTGAGTCATCATTTCACCAGTAGCGTCTTGATCTCAAATGCTCGAAATGAAACTTCCACAACAGAGTCGCGGAGCGTCAGCTTCTTTGTTGGCTTTTCAAGCATATTGGTCTCGAATACTTCTCGGGGATCATGGCCCAAAGCGATTTGGACTCGCGGATTAGCACTGCGTTCGCACTCATAGAGACGAATGACGTAACCGTCCGAGTGCTCCGACGGCTTCACCGTCTCGACGATAATATTCGGTGCATTCACTCGGCAAATCGGATGAGTGGTCTTCACTGTACCAAACGCATATGTCGGGTGAATATTCAGCTCATACGCTGAACGGACGACGTTTTCTGCATCAAAACACCCCTCGTGGGGGAGCATAGAATACGTGAAGTAGTGGGTTCCCTCATCACAACTTGGATCGGGTCGGCATCCGCTTTTTAACAGGGTCAATCGTATATCAGATCTGTCGCATGAGATCCCGTATTTGCAGTCGTTAAGGATCGCGATGCCAAAGCGGTTCTCGGAAATGTCGGTCCATTTATGGTTGCACACTTCGTTTTTCGCTGCGTCCCACGAGGTATTGCTATGGGTTGGTCGCTCCGCGTAACCGAATTGAATTTCGTTACGAATGACAGGTGAAAGAATGTTTACGTCGAACCCAACTTTTAGGAGTTGATGCCTTTCATGCCACTCGATTTCAGTCTCAAAATCAATTCGTGGCGTGTTACTGTAAAAAACCATATGTTGTTTCACCTGAGATTTTTCCCCGATCGCATAACGGCTTTCGACACGCAACTGAAGCGGACCGTCGCAGATTATCCGACGAGACTCCAGATTCATCCGCGGCTGCATTTTCAACGTTATATCTGAGTCGATATCCCAGTTATCGTAGATGAACGGGACATCTTCGGCCATATAAAAAGTATTGAGCGGGGCTCCGTCTGGTCTACGAAGCTCTCGATCCGATCCTTTATCAAAATATGAAGAGATCGCTCCGTTCTGATCAAATGTGATCGTAGCAAAAGGCGTGTCCAAGACGTTGTCGTGAAAACAAAACGGTTTGTCAGTTTCGGAAGAAAAAGAACTTTGTTTGGCCGAGTCGGATAGACTATAGGATTTTGCGGCCATCGCGGGTAACTCAACTGAAACGGCAAGCAAAGATCGACCCGACACGTCGATGATTCTCTGTGTTGATGTGTCTTCGACATCCCCGTCGTAAACGATGACAACCTGGTCGTTGCGAGGCCAACTCAAGGAGTTGAAAAAGGTTACGGCTTGCTGATCGCCGGAAATTTCACTCAGAATTTCACGACAACAATCGTTCACCTCATCCACAAGGCGATAGTTTTGAGGAATCACCTCCTCATTTACTTCCGGTATGCAAGTTCCCGGAAGAATATCGTGAAACTGGTTCTTCAATAATATCTTCCACCAACTCTTTAACCGTTCTCTATCGATCTCATATCCAGCCTCCAAGTGTGCAAATACCGATAGCATTTCAAGTTCTCGAATCGCCACTTCTGCCTTGCGATTACTCCGTTTGATATTGTGCATCATGGTAAGCGTGCCACGATGGAGTTCTAAGTATAGCTCACCATCCCATACCGGAAGCTCATCTTGAATACCTTCTAGTTTTTGCATGAACTTTGAGACGCTGGTGTGTTCAGTTACCGGACAGCCGTTCAAGTCGGCAATTCTTTTTGACATTTCTAACATTTGGTACTGTGGCCCGCCTCCTCCGTCACCAAATCCATAAGAGACAAGCTTAGAGCGATTCACATGCTTGTCAGAAAGATCATTGAAATTGCTGACGATCGTTTTGACATCCGGCCAGACATGTGAACGGTTTAGATGCACAAGAATTTCTGATCCGTCCATGCCGCGCCATACGAAGCTATCATAAGGAAATTTATTGCTCTCATTCCACTCCATTTTGGTCGTTAGAAAGTACTTAACGTCGGTCCCTTTCATGATTTGGGGAATCGCCATATTATACCCAAAGGTATCGGGCAACCAGAAAGTGTCGGATGTATAGTCAAAGGCTTCTTGAGTGAATAGCTGCCCAAAAAGGAACTGACGGATCAAAGCTTCACCGCCGGTGATATTGCAGTCACATTCAACCCAGACCGCTCCGTTAGGTTCATATCTACCTTCCGCGACCCGTGTTTTCATTTTGGCAAAGATGGCGGGATAGTAGTCGCGCATCCATGAGCTGTGTAACGCCGAAGATTGTATGAACGTATAATCAGGGTATATGTCCATCAATGATAAGGCGTTCGCGTACGTCCTAGCGCACTTTCGTTTGGTTTCCTCTACCGTCCAAAGCCAGGCTGTATCCATGTGAGAATGACCGACTAACCCGACATAGCCGGATTGAGATCCGTTCTTTACCGATAAAGCTTTAGCCAAAACAGCGTTAGCCTTCTGCATAGCTTGGCGCCACGTTGCCTCCGGGACATCGACAGGATATTGACAGACTTCGCTGAACGTCTCGATCAAAGCAGCAAGGAGTTCTCCATATCGACCGTTCTTTTTGTCCAGTACTTCGACCAGCTGATTTATGGTTCGTAAATTGAACAAAAACTCGGAAACGTCTTCACGTATGGCACAAACTTTAAGGAACTGAAACGTGTGAACAAAATCTTGGTCATCCATTTCGGATTGCCCGTAATGATCATAAGGAAAGGTGCCCAGACACGGAGTTCCAGCATAACACTCGATAGCGATTTCATACTCAGAATCTTCTTGCGCGTTTTTTGTTATAATTGAAATCGAATGATTGCCGCCCAGTTCATCGCCATCTTTGTTAAACAAGCCCGTTGGTTCACCATTTATGAACACCATACACTCAAAGGCATTGATTCCGGATAACAAGGCCAATGTCCGTCCGGCGAATTCTTCCGGAACGTGAAAATGAGTCTTGAGCCACATGGTTTGGAAAGGCCCTCCCCACCGCTCGCCTTCATTGATGGCGTGCCAACGAACGTCTTGTGGTACCTGCCTATAGTGGCTTTCCGTATCGAACCGCGTACATTGAAGCCTGGAAACATCCTCAAACAAAAGGCTCAAATAAGGGATCTCTAGCGCTCGCATTTTGTCGACGAGTCTTTGAATCTGTTTTCTCTCATAAATCATGGTTTGTGCCCCGGTTTCATGTGTGCAGCTCTGTAGGATGTAGCGGATAATATCGGCTTACTTGCGATGAGATGTGCCTTCACGGTCGGACCAGTGTGCCGTCCGGCAACCGTGAGACCGTCCATTCCGGGACCTTGTTGGAACACGGGTATTTCTTGGCCTTCAATTCATCAATGTCGATTCCCAAGCCGGGTTTATCGTTAAGATAGACATATCCCTCCCGCACCTCGGGACAGCCCGGGAAAACTTCCTGAAGAGGTTCGCTAAGCCCTGCCCATTCCTGGATCCCGAAATTGGGGCTAGCGAGATCAAGATGAACGTTCGCGGCATGACCGACCGGTGAAACATCGCCAGGACCATGCCACGCTGTCCGAATGTCATACGCCTCGCAAAAAATCGCCAGTTTGCGAGCTGGGGTTAGACCGCCTATTTGACT
>PXDG01000147.1 GCA_003565105.1 Parcubacteria group bacterium
ATAAAGAAGGATGCATATGTGAAGAATTACAAGAACTATTATTTTTGGAGGACGTACACTCAAAAAGAACTTGATCTTGTTGAAGAGTATGAAGGAAACATCTTTGGATATGAGTTTGAATTTACTCCTCAACAGACGTTTCCTCCTCAAATATGGACAGATTCTTACCCTGAGGCAAGTTATACCGAGATCCACAAAGAGAATTATATGGATTTTGTGACTATCATAGGGAAATAGTTTGAAAGAAATTTGCTACTAACTCGAAAAGAAGCCGACGGTATTGCCTTCTGTGTCAGAAATGAGGCAAAAGTGCCCAAAACCTTCAACGGGAGTTTTGGGGAGAAGTATCTTACCTCCCGCTTCCTCAACCATATCTAATTCTGAACAATCTTCCGAGTCAAAGTATATTATGGTACCAGAACTACTTGGCTGCCCCATTTCACTCTTTACCAGAGCCCCAGCAGCATTGGCTGCATCATCAATCCAAGGGAAGGCCCACATTTCCATGCCAAGCTCTTCTGAGACTGGCATTTTGTTTAACTCTTTTCCTAAGACGGTTTCATAAAACTTCTTGGCACGATCCAGGTCGGCAACATAGATTTCAAACCAGGAAACCATATTTTTCGTTTTCATAGTGGTTTCTCTTAATTGCATTACGTATAAGGAGTTTTTATCTGAGCCATGTAACTACAGTATATCAATTTCTCATGTGCTATACAAATTAAATAATTACTAATACAGAAATTTATACGAACATTTGTATTAGTAATAGAAAGACAAACTTCTTACATCATTTATGATAATCTATCTCGAACATGAATCTTTCATACTGTATTGAGGATTGAACGGGAAAGAGTCTTAAAAGGTCTTTTTGTTGGGAATGGAGAGGATTTTGGGGTATAATGGGGGTAAGAATAAATCAATAGGTTAAAGAGAATATTCTATTAATATCAGGATGCTTGAGAGAAGGTGGCAGAGAGGTAGGGATATGGCGCTTATTTATTTAGATGAGTTAGGAGATCTTGGATTTGACCTGACAAAAGAAGGAACTAGTAGATATTTTGTGAGTGTGGCTTTGTATTTGAGTTGGGGATGGGGTATAATGGTGGTAAGAAAAGAATAACGAACATCTCATATGACAAAAGATCAGGAGCGAGCGGAACTTCATAGAGCTATTTGGCAGGTTGCCAATGATTTGCGGGGAAGTGTGGATGGCTGGGACTTTAAGCAGTACGTACTCGGAACACTCTTTTATCGGTTTATTAGTGAGAACATCACCAACTTCATCAATACCGAAGAGCGAAGCTCAGGGAATACATCCTTTGATTATATCACCCTCTCAGATAGTGAGGCAGAATTTGGACGGGAAGCAATCGTCAAAGCTAAAGGATTCTATATCCTTCCCAGTGAACTCTTTGTAAATGTTCGCAAGAACGCTCGACAGAATACTAATCTCAACGAATCGCTGGTTGAGATTTTTAAGAATATTGAAGCTTCAGCCAAAGGGGCAAGTAGCGAAGATGATCTCAAAGGATTATTCAAGGATTTTGATGTTAACTCAGACAAAATCGGAGGAACCGTCGAAAAGAGAAATCAAAACCTGGTAAAACTCCTCGAAGCCATTGGAGACCTCCGTCTCGGAGAGTATGCAGATAATACCATCGACGCCTTTGGAGATGCCTATGAATACCTCATGGCAATGTACGCCTCCAACGCTGGTAAATCCGGAGGAGAGTACTATACTCCCCAAGAAGTCAGTGAACTCCTGGCTGAGATAACCACCGTAGGCAAGACCGAGGTCAACAAAGTCTATGATCCGTGTTGTGGTTCTGGATCACTCCTGCTCAAATTCGCCAAAGTCCTCGGCAAAGACAACGTCCGACAAGGATTTTACGGACAAGAGATCAATCTCACCACCTACAACCTGTGTCGGATCAATATGTTCCTGCATGATATCAACTACACCAACTTCAATATCGCCCACGGAGATACGCTGACCGATCCGTATCATTGGGATGATGAGCCCTTTGATGCAATCGTCTCCAATCCTCCGTACTCGATCAACTGGGAGGGAAATGCCAACCCACTCCATATCAATGACCCACGATTCTCCCCGGCGGGGGTTTTAGCACCCAAGAGCAAGGCGGACTTAGCCTTTACCCTCCATATGCTCACTTGGCTCTCCACCAGTGGAACCGCAGCAATTGTCGAGTTCCCCGGCGTACTGTATCGCGGAGGAGCCGAAGCCAAGATTCGGAAGTATCTCATAGATAACAACTACGTCGACGCGCTGATCCAGCTTCCCTCTGATCTGTTCTTTGGAACATCCATCGCTACCTGTATCTTGGTCCTCAAGAAGAGTAAGACAGACAACAAGACCCTCTTTATCGACGCTACCAAGGAGTTTGTCCGAGGAGGGAACAAGAACACCCTGAGCGAAGCCAATCGCCAAAAGATCCTCACTACCTACACCAACCGAGAGGACATTGAGTACTTCTCTCGACTGGTAGATAACAAAGAGATCTCCGAGAATGACTATAATCTCGCCGTATCCAGCTATGTCCAAGCAGAAGACACCCGAGAAGTGATAGACATTGAAGTCTTGAACAAAGACATTGAGAAGATGGTTGCTAAGCAGCAGGAGTTGAGGAAGGGGATTGATGAGATTGTGAGGGAGATAGAAGTATAATACGGAAAGATACTATGAAACGAAACCTTGCCTTTATTGATGGTCAGAATCTTCATATGGGAACTGCGAAGTTGAATCAAAATGCATGGAAGATTGATAATATGAGATTCCGCGAATATCTTCGTAAGAAATATAAGGTGGATATAGCCTATTATTTTTTAGGCTATTTAGATGAAACCAATCAGAATATCTATACTCAGCTTCAAGAAGCTGGCTTTGTATTAATGTTTCGTGAACATAACTCTACGATGATTGGGAAAAAGAAAGGAAATGTTGACTCTGACATTATTTTTGAAGTAATGCAAAGGCTCTATAAGCAAGAGGAGTTTGAAAAAGTTGTGCTTGTTTCTGGAGATGGTGATTATAAGAAACTTGTAGATTTTTTGATAGAAGAAGAGAAGTTCTACAAGCTTTTGTGTCCGAATAGAGAATTTCGTTCATCGTTGTATAAGCAATTAGGAAATCAATATCTTGTTTATCTGGATGATGATGGGGTAAAGAAAAAAATTGAGAAACAAAAAAAGAGGAGTGCCTTAGGTAGTTAGCCGTTCGGACCTCCTCTCGTCTTTATACCATAATAATAGTATAAAATATGTATCTTGTCAATCAGTGTATTTGTGAATAACTCTGTAGTACGGATACTGAGTCGAGGTATGTAGGCAAGATAGAGACGACGAACTATTACACAATTTGTAGCTCTGAATTAAGCTTTGGGGTATAATGGTAGAAAGGAGTGTATTTTACATAGCAATGCAGCAATATAATGACTGAAGACAAAGCACAGAACAATATCCTGATATATACATCAAAAGATGGAGATTCTCGTATTGATGTTCGTTTTGAGGGCGAGATTGTATGGTTGACACAAGGCCAGTTAGATGAACTTTTTCGAGAGTCAACTGTTAAGAAATACTTAACAGTAGAAAAAATAAAAATCGGAACTTCCGATTTTTATATAGATGGGGAGTCGGGATTTCCGACGAACCAGTATGTAAGAAATCTTTACTGAC
>PXDG01000022.1 GCA_003565105.1 Parcubacteria group bacterium
GACTCACAGAACCTGTTTACCCTGGGTCGCGCGGCAATTTTCCCAGCAGGTTCCTGGGAGATCTCCCTGTTCAACCAGCAGGCTAATTTCGAGATGGGCGCCTTCCCCCCGCCCCTTCCAGCCGGTCAGGATACGCTGTACATCTCAGACCACACCGACATCGCCATGGGGATGAACCCGGACACGGACCATCCCCAGGAGGCGCGCCTGTTCCTCGAGTGGATGACCACACAGGAGTTTGCCCAGTTCTATAGCAACGAGCTTCCCGGCTTTTTCTCCCTGTCGGACCATGCTATCTCACTGGACGACCCGCTTGCACAAGAGGTAATCGACTGGCGCAAGACCGCGGAGAGCACGATTCGCAACTCCTACCAGATCCTGTCGCGGGGAGAACCCAACCTGGAGAACCAGTTGTGGAACCTTTCTGCACAGGTCATGAACGGCGACATTACGCCTGAAGAGGCCTCTCAAATCGCCCAGAACGGGCTCGAGCAGTGGTACGGACCGCAGCAGTAAGAAACAAATACGGTCGTATAAATCGTGGTCACCCCGGCCCCGACGCCGCAGTCGCGAGTGGTGGTCCCGCACGGTGCGAGGCGATCGGTCCGATGACGATTTTTGCAACCGGCCAATCCGCTTACCGCGGGGCGGCCGGTATGTTTTCGGTGATGCACACACGTGAAAGTTGCTGAAATAAGGTTTCGCAGCTATATCGTCGTTTTTCTGTTGCCCGCAACGGTAATCTACACGCTATTTCTGATCTATCCCTTGCTGGGTTCACTGGGATTGAGCTTTTTCGGGGGCGGCCAGGAACAGACCCGTCATGGGTCTAACTGGCAACAATCCGGCTATTCTTCTGAGATAGTCCAGGTCCGGAAAATTGCTGACTTCCACAGCTCAGAATTTTGGATATAGTCAGTTTTCAGAATCATTTGAAAGCCCTTTGGCAGCATTCTGTGACTATATTTTCAAGTACTGCAAACAATATTAATCGAACCATCTCCTGCCAAGGGAAATATTTATGAGCAAAGTCTGTGGACAAGGTGCAGGATTTTGGGGCAGGAAGGATGTGTCAGGACGAGGATGTAGTCCTCATTTCAGGCGAGACAGGACTTATGCACCTAGCCTGCAACGGAAAGGTATAAGAATCATAACTCAGAGGATCAGGAGTTGGATCAGTTCCTGGAAGGGTTTATGATGTTGGCAAATAGACCGGCTACAGCCCTCAAGCCTCTTGGCTACCCTGCCTGCTAAGTATTCGATGCCAACACATGAGAATCCCCACAATGTGCTATGAGAAAAACCATGCTTTATGAGATAGATTTCTGAAGCGGCCCGTATTTTACTTTTTTGTCAAGCTGTGGGGACAACGTGACATCTCGGGGTACCATGGACTGCTTAACAAGCGTGGCTGTTGAAATCTGACCCGGCATAGGGGCTGGATTTCTATGCAGATAAAAAGGATATACTATGGCTGAAAAACCTACTTATGAAGAACTGGAAAGACGGGTTCAGGAATTGGAAAAAATAGAATCTGATCTGAAACTTGCAGAAGATCGCCTGAAAAAGATATTCGACAACACACAAGATGCTATCTTTATTCATGATCTCGAGGGAAAAATTCTTGATGTCAACGACAAAATGTGCAGGATGTATGGACTGTCCAAAGAAAAAGCACTTGAACTGACTATTGAAGCTGTTTCCAGTCCTAAGATGAAGATGGAGGATCTGCATGACAAATGGAAAAAAGTTCTAAATGGCGAAAAACTACTGTTTGAATGGGAAGCCCTCAGACCAAAAGACGAAAGCGTATTTTACGTTGAAGTTTCAATCCAGAAAATCGAGTTTCATGATGAGGATGTTGTACTTGCCAATGTTCGTGACATAACTCAGCGCAAACAGATTGAGGAAGACCTGCGAAAAAGCGAGGAACAACACCGCCGTCTCTTTGAAACAATGTCTCAGGGGGTTATTTATCAGGCAGCCGATGGAACCATCATCTCGGCCAATCCAGCCGCTGAAAGAATTCTAGGTCTTCCCGTTGACCAGATGCGCAGCAAGACGTCCATGGACCCGCATTGGAGAATGATCAAGGAAGACGGCACAGCTGTTCCAGGCGATGATCATCCGACAATGATCGCCCTGCGCACCGGAGAAACCGTCGGACCTGTTATCCGGGGCGTGTTTTATCCGGAAAAGAACACCCATGTCTGGCTGTCCATCACAGCTATTGCGCTGTTTCAACCTGGAGAATCAAAACCATTTCAGGCCTATGCCACCTTCGAGGACATTACCGAGCGCAAGCTGGCGGAGGAGGCGTTGCGCAAAAGTGAAAACCTGTTCAGAAAAGTATTTGAAATCCTGCCCATAGGTTTGTGGATCGCGGATAAGAATGGAAAACTATTGCGAGGCAATCCCGCAGGAGTGGCTATCTGGGGTGCACAACCTGATGTTGATCAGAGGGGATATGGAATTTTCAAGGCCAGGCGTCTGCCTTCCGGAGAAGAAATTGCACCAGATGACTGGGCCTTGGCGCATACCGTGATCAAAGGCGAGACCATTGTGGATGAACTCCTGGAAATAGACGCATTTGATGGAAAAAAGAAGATCATCCTCAATTATACTGCACCCATTCTTGATACCAGCAATCAGGTGGAGGGAGCCGTTGTCGTCAACCAGGACATCACTGAGCGCAGGCAGGCGGAGGAAGCGCTTCGCCAGAGCGAGGAGCGTTACCGGGAACTGGTGGAAAACGCCAACAGCATTATCCTGCGTATGGACAAGAACGGGGTGGTCACTTTTTTCAATGAATTTGCACAGCGCTTCTTTGGATATAAGAATGAGGAAATTATTGGCCGTAACGTGGTCGGGACGATAGTGCCGCTGACGGATGCTGCTGGCAAGAACCTCCGGGATATGATCGCTGAAATTGGACAGTATCCAGAGCGATACGACAGCAATGAAAATGAGAACATGCGCAAGGACGGCTCACGGGTTTGGATAACCTGGACGAACAAATCCCTGCTTGACGCCTCGGGCAACGTCAAGGAAATTTTGTCCGTGGGCAAGGATGTCACGGAGTTCAGACAGGCCCAGACAGCCCTGCAGGAAAGTGAGGATCGCTTTCGCGTCCTGTTCAGGCAAAACCCTGACCCATTGTTCATCTGGCGGATGGACGACAGCCTGTTTGACGCCAACGATGCCGCATGCCTCCTTCTCGGGTACACCAGAGATGAGCTGCTGGGCATGACCCTGACAGATATCCAGGCGCCGCCATCTATTAGAGGCCGTCGAGGAACGATAGTTGAAAAGGCAATGACCTTGTCAGCCTTTGAAAGCCGGAATCTGCACAAGGACGGCAGAAAGATACCCGTGGAGGTCATCATCGCTCCGATTCGTCTGCATGGCGAAACATACGCCCTGTCCGCAACTCGGGATATTACGGATCGCAAAAAGACCGAGGAGGAGCGAGCAAAGCTTCAGGTCCAGCTACTTCAGGCCCAGAAGATGGAGTCCGTGGGTATGCTGGCCGGAGGCATAGCCCATGACTTCAATAATCTGCTGCATGCCATGGGCGGCAATCTGGAACTTTTGGACAGGAATAAATCTGATGATCATCCTGACAAAAAACGCCTGAAAACCATTCAAAGGTCCATGGACCGCGCTACGCAGCTGGTTAAGAAGTTACTGCTTTTCA
>PXDG01000160.1 GCA_003565105.1 Parcubacteria group bacterium
AAAGCAACGATTATTCAAGAAGAAGTTCGAGACCGACAAGCAATCATATATTGCCAAAATATACGGCATGCAAGAGAACTCCACAGCTATCTTCCTCATAGTCGAATGATTCATAGTAAGCAAGAGTGTTGGGAAAATGAAGCCCATTTAGATCTTTTTAAGGCTAAACAGATTCAGTATATTTTAGGAGTAGACAAGCTTAACGAAGGAATAGATATTCCTCACGTAGAGTGTGCAGTCATCCTAAAAAGTACCCGATCTGAACGAGTGATTTTGCAGCAGATCGGCAGGATCCTCAGAAAATCTCCTGGTAAAGAGAAAGCTCTTATTTTGGATTTTGTATCCAATCTCAAGCACTTACAATTATTGCAACAGCTTGAAGAACAGTTGAATCCTAAGACAGAAGATATCATCCCTGAAGAAGAAGACCTGGATAAAGAAGAGGATACATCGTCAAAAAGTGTCAAAATATCAGGAGCAGGAATTACCTTCCATTGGAGTGAAGAAATCATTTCTTTACAAGAAGTGTTGAATGGTATAACTTGTTACCAAACTTTAGAAGAGATTCGGGAAGCTTGGAATGTATTGAAACTGAAGTATGGATTAGATAATACGTGGGCCTCTTATAATAAGTATTATAGGAAAGATCCTCAGTTATTTTCTTTCCCTACTATAACCACAAAATTCCAAATAACTTGGAATGAGTTTGTACAAGTAGAAGAAAAAGACTTCTACTCCACCTTAGGAGAGATACGAAAAGCCTGGGATGTATTGAAGATTATGTACCAATTAGATAATACTAAGGACTCTTATAAGAAGTACTATAAGAAAGATCCACAGCTACCATCTTGGGATACTGTAAAAAGAAAATTTCAAATAACTTGGAAGGAGTTTATACAAGTAGAAAAGTATTTTACCTTAGGGGAGATACGAAAAGCTTGGAATGTATTGAAACTGAAGTATGGATTAGATAATAAGTGCGCCTCTTATAATAAGTATTATAGGAAAGATCCACAGTTACCTTCTTTTACTACTATAACCACAAAATTCCAAATAACTTGGAATGAGTTTATACAAGTAGAAGAAAAAGACTTCTACTCCACCTTAGGAGAGATTCGAAAAGCCTGGGATGTATTGAAGATTAGGTACCAATTAGATAATACTCAGGACTCTTATCTAAAGTATTATAAGAAAGATCCACAGCTACCATCTTGGGAGACTGTAAAAAGAAAATTTCAAATAACTTGGAATGAACTTGTGCAAGTAGAAAAGTATTCTACATTAGAAGAGATTCGGGAAGCCTGGAACGTGTTGAGGGTTGGGTACCAATTAGATAACACTAAGAACTCTTATGAGAGGCATTATAAGAAAGATCCGCAGTTATTTTCTTGGGATACTATAACCACAAAATTTCAAATAACTTGGAAGGAGTTTATACAAGTAGAAAAGTATTCTACCTTAGAAGAGATTTGGGAAGCTTGGAACGTGTTGAGGATTAGGTACCAATTAGATAACACTAAGATCTCTTATCTAAAGTATTATAAGAAAGATCCACAGCTACCATCTTGGGAGACTGTAACTCGGAAATTCCAAATAACTTGGAATGAGTTTAAAAAAATGTAATTAAATACCCCAAAAGGACTCGCTTTCGAGTCCTTTTTTCTTATAGTGAAGAAGTGGAAAGGGTTAATCAAACGAAAAGACCGTATATAATAATTACATAAATGTGCATACTGTATAAAAATTTGACAGAGATACTGAAGGGGTGTATGATAGTTTTGTACAATAAAGATATCAATATGAGACTCGATTCTATCGCTCAGGTTCAACAAGGTTATACCTTTCGAACCAAGGTGCTTCCTCAACCCGATGCTCAGGGTTTTTTGTTGCAAGCAGGGGATATACGCCATCGTTATATCCAGACTTCTGCGCTCACTCCATTTGAAACTGCTGACTTTGACACTAACCGACTTCTTCAGGATGGAGATGTTGTGCTTGCTTCCAAGTTATCCTTCGCTGTCTCAGTGTATCGAGGGTGGGATGAGATTATTCCAAACTCATCCATCGTGGTGATTCGACCTGATCAAGATCAGATAATCCCCGAGTTTTTAGCCCTGGTGCTATCCAGTCAATCCGTTCAAAAGCATTTTTCATCAGTATCTATTGGGCAATATCATCGGTCAATCCGTATTCAAGATATTCGAGGACTGGTATTGCCCGACACTTCTATAGTCAAACAACAGGAAATTGTGGACTTTGCTTCTAATATTGCCAAACAACAAGAGGCTTATCAAATGAAGACTGAATATTTACAGGACCTTCTCCAAACCACTATTCATCAGATAACTCATTCATTATGAACCAAGATCAACTCAATCAAACCTTATGGGACGCCGCTAATTCATCCCGTGGAACCGTCGATCCCGCTCAGTACAAGGATTATGCCTTAGTCATTCTCTTTTTTAAATATTTGAGTGATAAAGTTAAGGCCGAGCGAGAATCCTTAGAACAGCGATACCCAGACAATCTTGAACGGGTAGAGCATAAGCTTAAGCTCGGACGGTTTTATGTCCCTGATGGAGTCTATTTTGATGATATTTATGCTATGCACGAACAAGATGATATTGGAGAGCGGATCAACAAAGCCTTGCACAATATCGAAGAAGCCAATCGTGATAAATTAGAAGGGATATTTAGTCTTGATTTTAATTCAGAGTCAATCCTGGGGAAACTCGAACAGCGAAACAAAATGCTCCGTGACTTGATACGAGACTTCAACAGTCTGGATCTCCGCAGTGTTTCCGAAGACATCTTGGGAAATGCTTATATGTATATGATCTCTAAGTTCGCATCCAGTGCTGGGAAAAAAGCAGGAGAATTCTTTACTCCAAGTAAGATCTCTCAGCTCGTAGCCAAACTCGCCCAACCTCAGCCAGGAGATAAAATCTGCGATATGGCCTGTGGGTCAGGGGGATTACTCCTCTTAGCAGGAGAAGAGGTGAGAAAACAGGGCTCTGAGGATTACGCTTTGTATGGTCAAGAAGCTGTTGGGGCAACCTATCATCTGTGTCGGATGAATATGTATTTACATAAAATGGATCGTGCCCAAATCGAGTGGGGTGATACTATAAATAATCCGTTATTGGTGGAAAATGATCAATTGATGCAATTTGATCGAGTCGTAGCTAATCCCCCCTTTAGTCTCGCCAAATGGGGGGCCGAGACAGCAGAGAATGATCGGTACAAACGATTCCTACGCGGCGTACCACCTCAAAACAAAGGAGATTATGCCTTTATCCTTCATATGGTCGAAACTCTCAAACCAAAGACGGGACGAGGGGTCATTATCGTCCCTCACGGAGTCTTGTTCCGTGGAGCTGCAGAAGGACGAATTCGGCGCCAACTCCTCCAAGAGAACCTCATAGATGCGGTGATTGGATTACCTGCTGGCCTGTTTCAGACTACAGGAATACCAGTAGCCATCTTAGTTATCGATAGATCTCGAGAAAAGGGAGGTGAGAGAGAATCCGACACCAATGTTTTGTTTATCGAAGCCTCCAAGGAATTTCGTTCTGGGAAGGCTCAAAGTCATCTCGATAACCAGCATATCGATAAGATTTATAACACCTTTGCCGAACGGAGCCAACTGGATAAGTTTTCACGCAATGTGCCA
>PXDG01000097.1 GCA_003565105.1 Parcubacteria group bacterium
ATGGACACAAATTAGATCGAAAATTATTAACGATGCTCCAGGAATTTTAAACACTCAATGATCTTTATCAAAAAGTAAAAACTAATTAAAGAATTATATCTCTTAAAAATAGTTGCAGAAACATTTCGTATTTATTTGCACAAATTAAACTCTTATGATCAAAAATCGCTTGTTGATATTCCTTACAATTAAATTTTTAATACTGGTGAGTACATCTGTTGCTCAGAATACAATTACAGAATACCAATCAGATTCTGAAAACCTTACTCAATTTGAAAAAAATGTATTCACTTTGTCTGTTGATGCAAACTATGAGAACCCATACGATCAACATGATATTAAATTGAATATGATGTTCAACACACCATCAGGTGAAGAGCGTAAACTGCCTGTATTTTATAGTTCTGAGTCTGAATCCGGCTCAACATGGAAAGCTCATTTTGCCCCGCGTGAAGCCGGAGAGCATACCTACCATTTCGAGCTTTTTGTTGACGGAGAGTTAACAGATGCAACTACAGAAGGATTTTTTGATGTACAACCATCTGATAGTGACGGCTTTATTCTTAAAAATAGTGATCCGGCTGATGAGTGGACCTTAACATATGATTCAGGTGCACCTTTCAGGGGTGTTGGAATAAATATTGGCTGGGAGTACAGAAGCTGGGATGATCCAAAATACACTTACGATTATTTTTTCGAAAGATTGGAAAATGCCGGAGCCAACTTTGTCCGTACCTGGATGCATGCATGGAACTTACCTTTAGATTGGCAACAGGTTGTGAACACAAATATCTATTCTGATACTGATGAGTATTTCAATCCCGGTGCAATTGAGCGAATGGATGAATTAATTGAACTATCTGAAAATCATGGCATTTATCTTATGATTGCGCTCGATGCACACGGAGGTTTTATTTCTGATTTGGAATGGCCAATTAACAGGTATAATTCAGAAAATGGAGGCCCGGCCAACTCTCCCTCAGAGTTTTTCACATTAGAAGAGGCGAAAAATATGTATAAAAACAGATTAAGATATATTGTGGGAAGATGGGGGTATAGTCCTGCAATTGCAGTTTGGGAACTGTTTAATGAAATAGATAATGTCAGAAATGCGGAACAAGTTGCAGACTTCCATATTTTTCAATGGCATAGCGAAATGAGTACATACTTGAAAAGTATTGACCCATACGATCATCTTGTATCAACAAGTATTTCTCATAGTGAAATCAATAACTTATTTAACGTTACTGATATTGATATCAATCAAAGTCATATTTATAGACAAACAGAAACTATTCCAGATGTCCTGACAAATCATGATACCAACAGACCATATGTTATAGGAGAGTTTGGCAGAGAATGGGATTGGAACCTTGACTTTTCAGCGATTGAAGATGAAAAAATCCATGATTATAAACGCGGATTATGGTATGGCCTGTTTCATTCAACACCCATTCTTCCCATGAGTTGGTGGTGGGAATGGTTTGATGACAGAGACCTCTTTGAATACTTTTCCGGTGTCCGCCTTATAATGGATAAAATGCTGGAATCAGGTAATGGTAATTTTGAACTAATTGAAAGCTCATTCCCAACTGAGACTTACGCAGTAAAAACAGATTCTACAATTTATGCATATATACACAACATCGAATCCTCCTCGCTAAATGATCTGACTCTTTCGATAAGCGCAGCTGATGACTATGTATATGAAGCCAGGTTATTTGACCCTGAAACGAATGAATTCGAACCATTAGGCAATTACAGTACTTCAAGCGGAAACGTGACCATACCAGGGCTCTCATTGAATAGAGATGAGCAAAAAATTGTAATCCTGGATCCAAGAGAGTCTGCCGAAAATGGTGAACAACCCGGCAGTTCATTCGAATTAAATAGTAATTTCCCCAATCCATTTAATCCAACAACCAAGATCTCATTCACAGTGCACGAAACTACCGGGATGAACCTTACAATCAAAGTTTATGATCATCTTGGTAGATTTATACAGCAACTTACCGACAGGAAGTACTATTCGCAGGGTACACATGAAGAAAGTTTTGAAGCTGAAAACTTATCTTCCGGTCTATATATTTACAGAGTTGCAGGTGGTGGAAATGAAGAGACCGGTAAAATGATGTTGATAAAATAATTGAATTGAAAGCTTTTTTCTTCCTGATTTTGCTATAAGATTTTCCTTGATTTAAAACTATCCACCCTATCCATTCCGTTATTTTCTAAAAACCTGGGTATTGGAGCGAATGATGTATACAAGGGAAGAGTAGCAGCACCTAATGCAGTGGCCTCTACACCTGCAGTTGATTGCCTGATTTCAGGTGATGAAGTTTTCTTCTGAATTCTTAGTGATGGTAATTGTTTCTCAAGTTTTTCAATCAGATATCTCAAAACTTTTTCAGGCAATCTTCCTCCTATAAAAATTACATTTGGATCAATTAAATATTCGATTGCCAAAATCATAGGTGCCAGCTCTCTTGCTCCATTATCAAGCCAGTCCAATAATAAAGTGTTTTTATCCTCTAATAACTGATTAAGATCTTTTGGGTTTTCGACATTAAATCCTTCTTCATTCAATCTCTTGTACAATAAAGGTAAATTAAATAGCATACCTAAATGAGGTTGCTCAAATTGATCTGATGCGTATTTATCATTAGAAAGCGGAAAATAACCGAGCTCTCCGGCATTACCAGATGCCCCTGAATGAAGCTGACCATTAATAAATACTCCTCCCCCAAGCCCTGCGCCAAACGCTATGTAAAAGAAGTTATCTATATGCTTGCCATCACCATACCATCTTTCACCTATAGCCGCTGATGAAGCATTATTTTCCAATATAACCGGGAGACCAAGTTTTTTCTCCAGCATTTCAACTACGGGTATATGATCCCATCCTTCGAAAAACTGTGGATTTACTACATTAGTAACAATACTTCCTTCTGATATCACAAGCGGCCCGGGCAAACCAACACCCACACCCCAGATCAAGTCGAGATCGATTCCCTCAAGCTTTATTAGTTTCTCTACATTTTCACTAATTAATTCTACTGCTTCATCAGGTGTGGGAAAATTTAAGTTAATCCCAATATGCTGTCGCATTTTTCCGTTTAAATCAACAAGCACGCATGAAAGGTGATCTTTATCCAGATCAATACCAATCGAGTAAGCTGCATCCCCATTTAATTTTAATAAAATGGATGGAGCCCCTCTTCCCTCCTGAACACGATCATGTTCATAGATTAGTCCCGCATTCATCATTTTTTTCGTGATATTTGTAACTGTTTGGGCAGTTAATTGCGTTCGTTTTGCAATTTCTGCTCTTGATACAGGACCTTCTAATCGAATAGTTTCTAAAACCAGCCTCAAATTAAATGACTTGGCATATTTTAAATTTGTACCCTTAAGCATGATGAATTTCGGCGAAGATTGATTTAATTATTTAGGTTTTTAGCATATAAATTTTAATTAAATGCCCTTATACAATAACAGTGTTCCGATTGTAAATATAAATTTGAATTTAATCAAATTGAATGATTATTGTAATATCTATTCCTATAAGAGGGCTTTGATTTACCCATGTTTTTGAAAAAATCGGCTTATCAGCCATTGTTCTTTTACATAATGTAGTTTTTAAGGGACTTTTGCCCTTTCAGGAG
>PXDG01000067.1 GCA_003565105.1 Parcubacteria group bacterium
AAAATACTCCAAAGAAATGTGCTTTCAGAGATTGAATTATGAACTACACGATATTATCTTTTCTACTATCTGACTATGATTAATCAGGATCTTTACACCGCGGCAAAACTTCTCCAAGAAGGACAGGTTGTTGCCTTCCCTACAGAAACCATCTATGGTCTAGGAGCTCGCTTTGATGATCCTCACGCCATCAAAAAGATTTATGAGATAAAGGGGCGTCCATCAAACAATCCTCTTATCGCCCACATTGCAACACTTGAACAATTATCCCTCTTGATACGAGATACGCCCACTCCCGAACAATATCGATTAATGGAAAGTTTTTGGCCTGGACCTCTGACGCTTATTTTTGCCAAACATCCAAATGTACCTGATGAAGTCTGTGGAGGCCTGGATACTATTGCTATTCGTATGCCAGATCACCCTATTGCCAGGGATCTGATTCACGAGACGGGGGTTCCTCTTGTGGCACCTTCAGCTAATCCATCGGGATGTCCCAGCCCTACCCATCATCAACACGTCAACGATTATTTTGGTGAAGATCTATATTGCCTCAACGGAGGATTTACCAAAGTCGGACTTGAATCAACTATTCTTATTTTCAAGGATAATCAACCGATAATTCTGCGCCCAGGAGCGATTTCACGAGAAGAGATAGAATCGATTCTCCAGCAACGAGTATCTCTTTCCCAGCCGACACACACCCCTCTTTCTCCAGGAATGATGTATCGACACTACGCTCCCGAAGCTCAGCTTCACATTGCGCAGACTCCTGCTGAGATTCAAGACGTTCTTGATCAATACCAACACCAACCTTACCCTCTTGGATTGTTACTCTCAGATCAAACAATCCACGCTCTGACGATTCCTTTAGGGGTTCAAATAAAATCATTGGGTGACAAATCAAATCTTGAAGAAATTAGTCGAAATATCTTTCAAACCTTCATTGCTTTTGATCATACAGAAGTTGAACATATTTGGACGGAAGAATTTCCTCAAACTGGATTAGGACTTGCTATTATGGATAAACTCAGAAGAGCCAGTCAAAAAGAGTGAGACAGGCCCTGACTAGAACATTAATCCGATTACAAGAACGAAAATGTTCACTTTTTTCATACTATAAGATGACTTGTGCAATTAAAAAATATACGATAATAGTACTGGTATCTTGAATAATAGTTCCAATGGGACCACTCGCGTTAGCAGGATCTTGCTTGAGTTTGAAGAATATATACGGGACAATCATTCCTGAAAATACTGAGGAACCAATAGCTACGAAAAGAGATAATCCAAGCACTAAACTAATCAGTGGATCCGAGTACAATATCAGACTTCCTCCCCATAATAAAACGGATAAAGTCAATGCTAATGACGCAATCACCATTGATTGTACCGCAAAATATGACCAAAAGCGAAAGTTTTTTTGTGTGGCCAGGTCTCGGATCATAAAGGCTTGCATTTGAGCCCCTGTGGCATCAGCCATATACACCATAAGAGGAATGAAGAGAGCTAATAGGATAGTCTCTTCTAAGACAGCCTCAAAGAACTGTCCAATAAATGCGGTACCAAATCCTCCAACCAATCCAATGAGAAGCCATGGTAAGCGAGCTGAAAGAGAGACTTTGAGAGATTGATAGGTATCACCTGATATTTCACTCGAAATACCTCCAAACTTCAAGATATTCGCTACAGATTCTTGATCCAAGATGGCCATCAACGAATCACCCGTCAACACGCCTACAATTTTACCGTGATCATCTACTACGGGGATTTCTCGAATCCCTCGGTGTAAAGCCTTCAAAGCAGCCTGTTCTGGCTCATCATCGGGACGTACCACTACCAAATCTTTCTCTGCAAATTCCATTACCAATCGTTCATCAGGTTCACGGAACAACTGATGTAAGGAAATTAATGCTACTAACACGCCTTTAGAGTCCACAATGTACAAGTATTGTAGAGAATCCCATAAATCAGACTTTGTACGCAAATCAAAAATAGCTTCAGAAACAGTATAAGATTTAGGGATAATCGCTGCTCGAGTCCCCATTATATCAACAATATGTGAACTTTGTACCATACATATTTATATCAATCTTAATTTTATGATACCATAGATTATATAAATATCATATGTATGACAATAATCGCCCATCGAGGTCTCACTGAATACGCCCCAGAAAACAGTATTTCTGCCATTCAAGCTGCAATACAAAACCCGAGTATCCAAGGAATTGAGATAGATGTTCAAGCCGTGAAAGATGTCTATGGAGACTATCAATTAATTGTATTCCACGACAAAAGACTAGGCAGAATGACCCAATATAAAAATATATCAATACAAAAGTTATCCTTTGAAGAACTGAGAGCTCTGCCACTTGATGACTCATTTGAATATATACCAACGTTAAAAGAAATTCTTTATCTGATGCAAGGATCACACAAATACCTTATTATTGACCTCAAATCCTTTAACACAGAGCATTTAGTAGCCAATGAGCTTAAAGAAGCCTTTCACGAGTATGGTATCGATCCTCATCAATGTATTATATCGAGCTTTTTCATTTCTCAACTTGTACTTATCCACAAGCTCCTCCCTACTGTTGGCCTTGCTCCTCTGAGAGGTCTCTTTCATCTACCACTCATTTTTCGTAAAATACTCCAATGGATTCGACTTATTATCACACCTCTAAAAAACCAGCCTGCGCATATTATTTACCGCATTCTTCAATCTATAGAAAATT
This sequence comes from Parcubacteria group bacterium, assembly GCA_003565105.1. Taxonomy (GTDB): domain Bacteria; phylum Patescibacteriota; class Minisyncoccia; order SW-4-49-11; family SW-4-49-11; genus PXDG01. The sequence continues at coordinate 2,742 of PXDG01000067.1, forward strand.
CTATTTTAACTCTCCAGACACCTATTTATATCCATCTGCATATTAATAGTATTACGTCAAAAATAATACTCGATGCCCAGCAAACCGATATGAAGGTTATTGCTTGGGGCATCGAGCGTGAGAAAGATTATCGTAAAGCTGAAAGATTAGGCGTATTTGGTGTTATCGTAGATGACATTTACGATAGTATGAGATAACTACACATTACTCTAATATACCAATTTGTAAAGATTCTAATTGCTGGCTGGCAGAAACTCCATGACTTGCTTGTCCTTCAAACTCTGAAGTTCCATCTCTACCACATATGGATGAAATTGCACCCATTCCACCAGGATGGCGTCCGATAAACTCAGTTAGATCATATACATTTCCTTCAATAACAGTCCAACAAGATTCCGCTGTATTATTTTGGGCTACATCATCCATAGGAATGGTCAAAACAGAAGTATCATTTGGGGCTGAATCCATAGAAATGTCATCTCCTGTCGATGGTTCATTGGAATCCATAGGATCGGCTGGTAGTGTTTCCCCCATTTCTTCGGAAGAAATGTCTTGATTATCAGAAAATGTATCTTGAGTATCATCGACACCTCTCTGAGTAGAGAGTACGATTACTCCAGTTATCACTACAAGAGCAATTACACCTCCAATAATGAGACCGATTGTATTACTTTTCATATAAATTATTTTTAATACTATTACCTTTTATCATTATAACAAAAAAGCTCTTAGTCTCAAAACTATTGATCTAATCCAAGAGATATATGTTTTCATTATGATATAATAATAGTAGTTACATAAAAAGTATATATATGAAAGCATCTTCTTTTCTTCGTTCAATATTGGTAATATTCTTTACCATCATAACCTTAATCATCAATACACTTGCTAGCTTACTTCCTATTAATGAAGTCACAACTGCTGAGGTGTCAAATCAATTTCCCGTTCTGATTACGCCAATAGGATTAACCTTTGCTATCTGGGGCGTCATATATACTGGCTTAATTATCTACAGTATCTATCAAGTACTTCCTGCTCAACAAAAAAATCCCCTCTTTGATCGGATTGGATGGATCTATATTATATCAGCCTGTGCTAATATAATCTGGATACTTTTATGGCATTCTTTTTATATTTCCTCATCAGTAGCAATAATGCTCATCTTATTTATCAGTCTCATATACATTCAGAAAGAATTATCCACTGAAAGGACTTCTCCATCTCAATTACAAAACTGGACTACTCACGTCCCCTTCGATATATATTTAGGATGGATTTCCATAGCAATGACTGCCAATATTGCTATCGCCTTATATGCTAATGGCTTTAGAGGAGGGTTCTTATTAGAAGAATGGTGGGCTCTATTGATTATCGTTATCATTAGTATTATATCAGCCTTTATGGTACTAATACTAAAAAATAGAACCTATAGTATTGTCATTATATGGAGCCTCTTAGGAATTCTGATTAATTCCTTTGATACCTTACTCATATTCTTTATTTGTGGACTTTCTATCTTCATCAATTCTATACTAGTGTTAAATCAGATTTTCAAACACTATATACAAAAAAAATAACTACTGCTCTGCACGAGAATATTTTTCATCCACTTAATATCATTTGATCCGTATGTTGACTCTTACCTATATATTTGATATGATTATTACGTTGAAAAGCATTCGGGGAGTGGCGCAGTGGTAGCGCACCTGGTTTGGGACCAGGGGGTCGCAGGTTCAAGTCCTGTCTCCCCGACACTACAGTAAATCCACACAAAAAAAGAGCTTCAAAAGCTCTTTTTTTGTGATAAATACAAATGATTAAACTACAAATGAATTTGATTTACTCTATATAATCAATAATCACTTCCTCAGCCACAAGATTTTCTAAATCTAAAATACTTTCTTCCGTTACCTTAAGAGTTCCCGATGATTCTGTGGTAATATCTGATAGGGTGAGGGACTCATCCATACCATCTTCAAACACAAAACTAGTATCTTCAGTATACATAACATTCACCATAGAGATTCCTGGAACACTAACCACCATCATATTTTGAGCTTCATCCAATTCTACAATAATAATTGGAATTTCCCTCTCACCTGAAAACATTTCTGTGATAAGCTCTGCCTCAGATGGAGCTTCAATTTCAGAAGAATCTCCAGTTGGGACATTTGTTTCAGAAAGTGGAACATCTCCATTTCCATTGAGAATACTAATTTCCACTTCAGACCTATACCAAATAGCACCTAATAAAAGGGATACCATAATCAAAAGAAAGATTACAATAACCTTTACTGCTACCATTCCTAACTTTAGACCTTGTTCAACTGATTCATTTTTCATAATTGTATATATTTATTATATATACTTATCGTACGGGATAATCAAAGAATTGTCAATACAACATTTTTTAAATGTTGACATTTATAACAACTCTTCAATCATTGAGATAATATGATCAGTAGTTATTGATTTTTCATGAATACCTCGTGATTCTAACCATTCTTTTGCAAATCCTGGCTTCTTTTTTCGGATAGCTTCTAGAATAGTGTATCCCATACTGTTTTTTTCAAAGTTATCATATTCAATAGCATATAATCGAGAAAAAGATAATTTGAAGATTTCATCCTCCTTCATAAAGGGGTATCGCGTATTTTGAAGAAATTGAATTGCTTCATTCATAGCTGAGTTTAAGGAAATTCTGACACTAGGCTTAGTAGTTCCAGTCTTGGACATAATACATTATCAATTAATATAGATTTATCATATCATATGCACAACGTATCAATCAATATAAAATAATTACATTATGTGTAATTATTTTATATATACAAACATATTATGTCATTACGTGTTATACTGAAAGAGATATACGTTAACAGAAAAAATATGGGTATTATATACGGGATTATTATTGGTGGAATAGCTGGGTGGCTTGCAGGCCAATTAAAAAAAGGTTCAGGATTTGGTCTATTTGGAAACATTGCTGTCGGTATTCTTGGTGGATTCGTAGGGTCACTTGTATTTGGAATCTTTGGAATAGAAGACACCAATATGCTGGGAACAATTCTCATCTCTACAGCTGGAGCTGTGATATTTCTTACTATTTTGAATGTATTCAAAAAATAGAAATTATCCAAACAAGAAAAAGGATCTCTGTAGAGATCCTTTTTCTTGTTCATAAAGACATTATTCTTTTGATTTCACTATTTGAATACCAAGTTCAATTAACTGATTGATCTCTATAGTTGAAGGAGAAGACATCATAGGGTCTCTACCATCACCAGTCTTAGGAAAAGCCATTACTTCTCGAATATTATCTTCTCCTTGTAAAATTGCCACTAACCGATCTAATCCCCAGGCAATACCTCCGTGAGGAGGTGTTCCAGATTTAAAGGCTTGAAACATATGTCCAAAAGCATCTTCAGCAGCTGATTCATCAAATCCAATAATCTCCAAAACTTTTTTCAACGGTTCAACCTGATGATTTCGTATACTCCCCCCCCCAATCTCATATCCATTCAATGCAATATCATACTGAGTCGAAATAATGTTCTCAATATTCTTTCCTGCCATTAAATCCTTCATATACTTGTCTTTTGGTGCTGAAAATGGGTTATGAGAGAACGTCCAAGATCCATCATCGTTTTTTTCAAATTGAGGAAAATCAACAACCCAGCAAAATGCTAATGTATCTAAATCTTCTGGATTCTCCCGAAGATCAGGGCGATCAGATCCATACTTTTCCATTGCTTCTTTGTACGTTATTCGTGGAAAAGGTACTTGTTGAATCGTTTTATGAGGAAAGTGAGTTTTCACAAGATTAATCAACAAATTTTCATTCAGTTGCATAACGTCTTCCTCCGTAACAAAGCTCATTTCAAGATCAAGCTGTGTAAATTCAGGTTGTCGATCCTTTCTGGTATCTTCATCTCTAAAGCATCGTGCAATTTGGAAGTATTTTTCTATCCCTGCCGTCATCAACAACTGCTTATACTGTTGAGGTGACTGTGGAAGAGCGTAGAACGTTCCTACCTGCCTCCGTGACGGAACCACAAAGTCTCGAGCCCCCTCGGGAGTTGACTTAGTCATATAAGGTGTTTCTATTTCCCAAAAATCGTGATCATCTAAATAATTACGAATAAACCGAGTAACCTTATATCGAGCTTCAAGATTATCTCTCATAGACTGCCTCCGTAAGTCAAGATACCGATATTGTAATCGAGATTCCTCATTAATTTCAGATTTCTCTTGGTCCAAAGGAATAACAGGCGTCTCTGCACTATTCAACACCTTGATAGAATGAACCTCAATTTCTACATTCCCAGTTAACATATCAGGGTTCACCAACTTCTCTGGTCGTTCCTTTACCAATCCCGTACATTCTAAAACCCATTCCGACCGAATATCTTTGCTAACAGATAAAGAATCCTCATCTAAACAGGCAGGTATCAACACCATTTGAACAATTCCAGATCTGTCTCGAAAATCTATGAAAGAAATTTTTCCATGGTCTCTTTTTGTATCCACCCAACCAGATAGCCGGATGACCTTATCAATGTTGGCAGGGATGTCTTTGATCAAACAACGATCAATCATAATGAAAATAATAAACCAATAATTCTACTATTAATTATAGTAGCACAAAATTATCTATTCTTCCATCTGCGGAAGTCGGGTAATATGAGCAGATTGACGCGATTGACGCTCTGATATTACAATGTATTCTGCATTATCTAAACAAAACTGATTCATATGACTAAAATAAGGAGACAAATAGGCTCCCCTATACCCCGCAAACCAACCTAAAAGTAGCTTAATTGGAACCGAGTGAGATACAACAATACAGGTAGTCTCAAAATATGAATCTTCATACTCTTTCCACCATTGGTACATTCGGTAAAATGTATCAACGTAGGGTTCCATTTCGTACATAGATTCTGTCCATAGTGTTGATTGAGAGGAAACCTTGCTATGCATAGAATGAATAGTCTTCCCTTCAAAATAGTGCATTTTACGCTCTCCTAGACGATTATCATACATATACTGAGCCTGGGGAAAGAATGAGTGGATAAAATGAGAGGTTTCTTGTGTACGCAAATAAGGGGAACTAACAATAGTATCTGCTTTTTTAAACTCTTTTTTGAGCACTTTGGCTAAAATCATTGCTTGGTGCCTTCCGTTTAAAGTAAGATGATTTGTATCGGTTCGTAAATCAGAAGCGATAATATTATTCTGGTTTGCCTCTGATTCAGCGTGACGAACAAAAATATATCGATTTTTTAAAGGATATTTCATATATTACAATGGTAATCCTGACGCAGAAGGGCGTGGATCACACCCACACCTTCCTCGCCCAAACAAATAAGAATGATAAATATAGGTACTACTAAAGAAACCTGGGATACGTGTTGCACAGTATCTTTTACAGAGAGAGCAAGTAGGAATCGCTGATGAATATCTTCTTGGACTATTCGGTAATAGTTTTTCTCCACAGGGAGCAAAATCAAATAAAGGAATCTGCACCACAAAGGCAGCCATCATATTACTAAATGTATCATTTTTAAGTCGATCTAACAGTTGCTCAAATGACAACTGTTCTAAGACATCTTGAATTGGTAACTCTGGAGACAGATAGTCTAAAGCTACTGAATTCAAAGCCTCTGTTGGATCCCGAGTATATTGAAGCAATTCAGGATAAATATCTCCAATCAAAGCAACTGATTTAACTAAGTCTGGATCAAGATCATCAAGAAAGTCCAATCTATCCAAACCTAATCGTTGTACAGTAATTGCAGGAATATCCCCCCCTTCAACAGAAGGTATATCTGCAAGAATGGAATTACTAAGATTCGGATTTGCTAAGAGTCGTTGAATTGAAACATCACTTCTTTGAAGATTACCAACTACTACAGACGTTATTTCTGTCATAGCATCTTCTAAATCAGCTCTATTTAATCCTTCAATGTTTAGATCATCTAAAGTAACGACATCATCTTGAAGTGAGAATCTATAGGTTTCAGTACTGAATTGACTATTCGAACTCGAACCGTTCAAATGAGGATTATACCTATACTGAATTCTTTCTTCACCATTCGTAGACTCAACAGCTTCCAAGTTAGGTAGAATCCTATTCACTGATTGTTGAAAGGGATAGGTTACTCGAGAAAAATTAGAAATCTCAGTTATAGGAATATTATATTCTTCCGCAAGTGGTTGGAGCGCTTCTTTTTTTTGAGAATCGGTTTCTTGAGAGGGAGCAGGATTTGATGATGGAATCGAATATCTTTCTTGTGATTCTTGAACCACCTCATCCATTGACACAATCTCTCCAACATCTCGTGATTCACCTATGATACTTGAAGAATCTTCAACAAATACCCTCTCTCTTGAGACTTCAGGGCGAGATACTGTCTGTCCATACACATATGCTCCAACAAGAACTATACTCACTCCCCCACTAATAATTCCTATTTTTTGAGCAAAGGTAATATTCATATATGTATCTATTTAGAATTATACATAGTATATCATAAATGGTTCTTTTGTGTAGACTTAACATCATAAATCTTTTTAAGAATATCATCCGAAACTTTTTGAACATCATCTAGAGTCAACTCAGAGGTCACAGGGTTCCATATCTTTCCAAAATGCATTTCAAGCCAATATCCTGGAAACCACTTCTTTTTATGATATTTAATATAGACAGGAAGCACTGGAGCTTGAGATTGTATAGCTAAATATCCAACCCCTCTTTTAGCTCTTTTATCTTTCTCTGTTTTTTTTCTAATTTTACCCTCAGGAAAAATTCCTACTACGCTTCCTTCGCAGAGAGCACGCACTACTGGATCAAGAATTTCTAACCCTTTTCCCGATTCAATTCGAAAACACTTCATACCTTTAATATACCAACCCAAAATTGGCATATCATAAAATGTATACCAAGCCAAAAATCTAATGTCAGGTTGCTCCTTAGAATGAAGATACATCATTAAAAATATCCAAGCAGGATCAATTCGTGCCTCGTGATTCGATGCAATAATTAAGGGACCAGCAAGCTGAGCACCCTGAATATTTTCAATACCCCTAATAACTTTTGGAGTTGATACGATCCGTCCTACCGTTTGAAACAAAAGGTAAGTTCCAAACTTTAACATTACATATTTCATACTATATACAACTGATCTATTGAAATACCATTACCATTCTATTATAAAAGAGACCTCACTTTTTGAAAAGGGAGATCTCTTAGTATCGAGATATTAACGCTATCGTCAAAAAGAAATGCTTATCGTTATTTCTTTTCAGTGTTTTCCCAACGGGATCGAAGAAGATTGGTTAATTCATCTGCTTGATCTTGTGTCATTTCTTCAATTTTTCGATACTCAGCTACCGCTTTATCCACAATTTCATGATATTTTTCTTCAGTCACATCTTTTAGCTTAGAAACTTTATCGACAATATCTCTACTAACACTATCATACGCTTTCTTAATATCTTCTCGTGTTTCTTTACCAGATTTTGGAGCAAACAAAACTCCTAATGCAGTTCCTACAGCAACTCCCGTAAGAGCTCCTTTGAAAAAATTTTTCATATTCATACTATTCTTATGTTATCTTAACTTTTTTTCTTACTTTAGAAGATGCAGAACTATCTTCCTTTTTATGACGTTTTTCTCCTTTCACAAGAGGCATTATTGACTCTTTCAGTATCGCAATCACGCCTCCGACTGTAGCCAGCGAGCGAATACGAGACTCAAAGTCACTTACCAGTGAATGGACTTTTTTACCTGAGTCAGAGAGAGACTCCCCTAGTTCTGCAACTGAACTCATAACCTTTTTTACGTCCAATAAAATCCCAATAACAAATCCAAGAACGACAACCCCCTGGACTAAGAGAATAACATATAGAACAGAGTAAATCATCGTTACGTTAATAGTCATAGTGTTAATATAGATTTTATTTAGTAATTCCATTTACATTATACCAAGGATATATCTGAGAGTCAATTATTTTGGACAGTGTGTTTATTCAAAACACCATCCTAAAAACAGAAGGTATTAGGATATCTACAAACCAATCGTATTCAATGAAATTATTTGAATTATAATATTAGAGTATGGTATAATAATAGCAAATTTAAATATGAATGTACGTGATGAGTGTACGTGGTTGAATATACATATTCTTCACCTTACCTATAACGCATTCTGTCAAAAAATTTCCATATGAAAACCCGAATACTTAAATCATCTCTCTTTATCCTTCCAATTGGCCTCCTCATAGTCTTTTTTACTCTGCTTAGTATTTCGCTTCAAATAAATGCCTCCGAAGAAGATCTTTATTCACAATCTATTACAGACGGACTACAAGAAATTAAGGTTTCATTCCAAATTGAACGAAATGGCTCACCAGAGATCCTTTCCCTTAGCAATCTCAGCTCTGCTATCATACTTGCAGCCGCAGAAAGAGCTGAAGAAAGCGAAGATTTGCTTCCTGTAACATTACAACAAGTGTTATCTGAATTATCAATTCGAGAGATAGTCCTCCCTCCACTTCCAGAAAACTCAATTATCATTGTGGATAAATACGACTCTAATGATGTTGCAATTTATCTCGAAAAAATTTATACTATATTTAGCGAAAATAGAGTTGATTTAGACTTTGCAGTTGGATTTGAAGAAACGCAGAAAGGAAATCCTATTCTCATAGAGGAACAATTGGAAAAAAACAAAACTCTGTACCAGAAATTATTAGAGATAGAAGTTCCGAGTGAAGCATACTCACTACATAGAATGTACATTCGCATTACTCAAGTTCAACATCACTTTCTCAATTCTATTCTCAGATCTATAGAAGATCCCGTGAGAATAATGATAGATATGTATCTAGTGCAAACGATATTAGAAGAAGTAGATGATCCACTTAGAAATGAAATAAAAAGACTTGCACACGAATATGACATTCAACTTCAACAAGAAATTTAATTTCTCTATATGAAAAAACTGAAACTTCACTATCAGAAAAATAGAATCCTAACCATATCTCAAATAGTAGTTGTAGGAACAATGGGTGTGTTTTTTACTACAGCTACTATAAACGCTAATAATCTATATGGAGATGAAACATGTGGTCCAGAATTATCCTGTAGTGGAACAGAAACCTGTCAAATTCGATTTCGAGATATACTCCCCATCACTGAACCTAACCCCATTCTTCAGGATAACGAGGAAGGATTTGCTGTACGATATGAGTGTGTAGAGGCTCCCCAACTCCGTGCTCCAAATAGTGTTTATCGTGGGCCGCAACGATCAGATGGGTATAATACCGTTATCCCCCGAGGAACTGCTGGAGTTCCCGTGAATTTAATCAATGTTACTGATCCTATACCAGTCGATATTTTTAATCCCAATCCAGTACCTACCAATATTGTAGCCCCTAGCCCAATACCAGTAGTGGTAGTAGATGATTTAGCGGTCTATCATCAATCAAAGCTCGATGAAGCACAAGCTCAGATATCCAAAAGCCAAGCTCAAAATGAAGTCGTAGAAAAAGTTGCTCAAGAAATTACCGAAAATAATCTACAATATAAGAATGCTTGGCGAGAAATTAATGAACTTGCCTTTCAAACAGCTACCGTATCTGAAACAGGAACGTTACCTGCTCTATTTACTGAACTAGCAAACTCACCTTACGAAAATCTAACTCAAATTGAGTCTCAAATTCTATCAACTAACCCAAATCAAAGAGTAAGTGGAAATGAATGGTTACAAGAATTTACCGAATTTTCTACAGCATTTGAAAATGAATGTCCAAATGTAACCTTAAGTAATGCAGGACAAGCTAGTTTCCGATGTATGATGTTAGCTTTAAAACATGGAGAACTCCACCTAAAAGAGTCTGTTAAAGAAGAAACCTTGGTAAGACAAGTAGCCGCTGAAGCTGCACAAAGAATGAATATTGACTATCCTTTCAAAACAGTATTTGCAGAGGACAACAATCCATTTACTGGAGAAGCTATTACATCTGGGAAACTCATTGAAGAACTCGCAAAAGAAGCTCTGGTAAGACTTCCATTTGAAAACCTCTATGGAGATAACCCGTGTTTCGCATATGCAATGAGACCAATGAACAAGCTCATAACAAACTTAACTCAAGATGGTGTCATTAGTGGATTAGTCACTGAAACAGAATCTGAAGGAGTGGTAGACTTAGGCTTTGACTTTGAACAAGAATTTACCGTTGGGTTGCTCGGATCAGCACAATGTGAACTACAAAATAGTACACTTGGAACAGGTCTTATTGGAAATATTTTTAAAACAATAACTGGAGAAGATTTGAGAGAACAGTTAGAACTCATTATTACGCCTCCATTCGTACCAGAAGATTAAATCACTTTTATGAAAAACAAATACAAACTATTTAAGAATAGAGCATTCATTTCAAGTATTATTATCCTCACAGGTTTTGGGTTATTCATAGCACCAGAAGCAAATGCTATTGGAAGAATCATAGGATCTTTAGTAGGAACTCCTGTAGACGCATTAGCGACTGGTCTGGCACGTATTATTCTCATCACTATGGTGATTGTTCTGGAAAATACCATTGGAGTATTGTTCACCTCATTAATGCAATTTCAAAATTTCTTTACGGATGGCGTAAATGCGGGATGGGAAGTAAGTAGAGATTTTGCAAACTTGTTTTTTGCTCTAGCCCTTCTTTTTATCGCTATTGCTACCGTTTTAAGTGTTGGGCCATTAGATAACTATAGCTACAAACGAATGTTGCCATCATTTATTTTTGCTGCCTTATTTATTAACTTTAGTAAGGCAATAGTAGGAGTTCTCATCGATATTAGTCAAATCATAATGATTGAATTTTACAATGCTATTGCGGGAGCTGGAGGAGTGTTTAACTCAATTGCGGCGGTATCCAATTACAGCTCTCTCGTTACTGAGGCGAATTCGACAACTAATAGTAGTTTTCCAGCCTTTGCCTTGGCAATTGTTATCACCGCAATTCTTGCAATGGTACTCGCATGGACTGCCTTGGTACTGGTAATCCGAATAGTAACCCTATGGCTAGTAATTATGACAGCCCCTTTAGCTTTTGTTTCCTTTATTATTCCACCAATGAGGGGTATCTGGAAAGAATGGTCCAGTAAACTACAAAGTTCACTGGTAGTAGGGCCTTCGTTAATGTTTTTTCTTTATCTATCACTCAGAGTCTTTGAAGGAGCAACCATAGGTAGTACTTTTGATCCTTTTAACTATGCCTTAGTGATTGTCCTTATTCTGGCTTCTAATAAATATGCTCTAGATTCTGCAAATGCAGCCCCAGCCTTTGCAAAGAAAGCAGCTGCATTTGTTGGTGGGGCTGCTGTTGGAGCTGCAACATTGGGGCTTTGGCATAGAAAAGAACTTGGTCAAGCAAAGGATGCTGTTGTAGGTGCTGCAGATAAAGGTATTCGTCGAACTGCAAAAACCATTGACGTAGCTGGTTCAATTGCAGGGAAAGATCCTCTTCTTGCCGAAAAATATGATGTCTGGAAAGAGAATGCTGCTGCCAGTAACGCATCTGGCAAGGGTAGATTTGGTCAATTTGGACAAGAAGTGTTTGGTGGAGCTGCAGGAAAAGCCAAGATGACTGAAACTGCTCGTACATGGCAAGCAGTAAATGCAAAAAGAGCAAATGGAAAACCGCTGACTCCAGAACAAAGACGAGTTGTTGCAGCTAAAGAGTCTGAACACATCAAAGAGTATAAAGACCTTGATGATATCGACATGCTTATTGGTAAATTTAAATCTGGTGATCAATTACAAAAAACAGCCGCGCTAAAAGTTATCTTAGATAATGGAGAACTTGATACACTCCTTAACGATCCTGATTATCAAGCTAAATATGTAGCTCCCTACGAAACAACAGCTGCAAGTGTTGCAGCCCTCATTCAAGACGAATTAAAAATTAATCAAAACAATGCCACAGATTATGATAGAAATCTTCTCGCTGGATTAGAAAAAAAATATCCTGAACTGAAGGGAATCAAACGCGTTATCAGCTCAAAAGAATCAGACGACACCTCAAGCCCAAAGAACATAAACAGTGTGTTTAATAATAACATTACCTTTGATAGCTTTGCTCAAGAAGACACCGAATCAGCTGTAGGAAAACTTAAGCTTAATATGCTTCAAACCAGACAATTAGATACAGAATCGAATCAATATACAAACCAAAAAGTATTGAGTCTTAACAAACTTAATACCTTTATGGACACAATGCAAATTGATGATAATTTAGCAGCAAATCCAAGTACCTGGAAGAAACTTAAGGTAGATGCTCGAAGAGAAATGGAGAAAGCCTTAGAAAAGGCCATTCAAGCGAACCCAAATAATGAAAGATATAAAGCTGTCCTCCAAGGAATTCAAGGCAAAAAAGCTAATACAACACCATCTAATCCTAGTGAATCTGATCTAAATAATAGTAGAACATCTTCAACTCTTTTAGGACCTGATGGGAAACCGCTACGGTACTAAAATTATCAGTAGGATATAATATCTCTCACTGAATCTCTAACAAATTCATCTTTGTAGTCTAATTTGAAAACATATGACCATCCTAGAAATCCAAGAACACGCTCAACTACTAGTAGAGACAGAAGATACTCGAGAGGCTGCACGTTTTGCACAAAAACTCGAAAAGACCCTGATAGAGAAAGATATTGAGCACCAAAACGCACAGGCATTCAAAGCAATTACTAAGATAGT
>PXDG01000004.1 GCA_003565105.1 Parcubacteria group bacterium
CCTCCATTAGGATCTTGCGGGATTCGAGCCAAATAAGTTGGAATCAGATCTCCATCTAAATCTACACACTCCCCTGCTGGTTCTCCTTCTATACAGACATCTTGATATGTACTCGTGATATCTGAAGGATAATTTCCGTTATCAATCAGATATTGATCAAGAGCATTTCCAAGGCTATTAATATCACTACTTCTCTCAGTATTTCGTACTAACGCTAATTGTCTTTGCGGATTAATAGCTACGATTACGATTGCTGCTAAAATTCCTATGGCTGCTATAACCAAGAGGATTTCGAGCAGAGTAAATCCTTTGTGTTGTTTTAATAATTGAGTCATTGTAATAATACTATTTTTATAGCTTTATTATAGCATACTATTATCACATTTAAGAGATATGTATACATTATTATTATAGCTGACAACTACCCATTAATTGACTCTCCACAAGACACTCTGCCTGAATACTTGGAGATCTTTCTATTAATTCTTGAATAAAGTCACCTTTTCTTTCTTGACTCATAGGTTTAGGACGACTCATATCCGACTCGATGGGAAGAATCTCAATCTGCCAATCACTATCTAAGGTTAGATAGACCAAGAGGCCTTCTTGAGTATCTTGAGAAAAATATTGATCGAAAATAGTATTTCCTAAAGAATAAAAAATGGGTACACCATTATATAATTCCACTTCTTGTACTACGTGCGGATGATGACCAATAATGAAATCTGCGCCAGAATCTGCCAAGGTATGGGCAATAGTTTGCTGCTTTTGATTAGAGGTGAGTTGATATTCATCTCCCCAATGAATATTTAGTATAAGTACAGCGTCTGGGTACTGCTCTCGAAACTCCTGTACGAGTGTTTCGGCTTCCGTCAACGAAAAATGTGGTGATACTGCTTCGTTTAGACCAATCCAAACCACTTCTTTCTGATTACCCAAGGTTTCTACTACAACATCTTCAGCGACACTTCTCGATTGATGTCCAAAGTGACTAATTCCTCCTTGCTCTAAATACTGTTGAGTCTGCTGAAATCCTACTACGCCTTGATCCAAAGTATGATTATTGGCTAAAGTAATGTGCGTAACATTGTTATCATTGAGGACATCAACAATACGTGCATCAAAGGAAAACTGAGTGGTAAAATCTGGAGTTTGGCGATGATTCGTCACAATTGGCCCTTCCAAATTCATCACCGTGTAGTCGTGACCTTTATCGAATTCACTCCAGTACGTAAATGGATAGTTGAGTCCATTTCGATTCATCAAGGTTTCTACGTATCGTCCCAGCATTACATCACCAGTAAACAGAATTGTTGTCGGTTCAAAGATTGGTTCAAAAGATGGAGATTCTTCTAGATTTACACGGTCATCTAGAAGGGGTGAACTCTCATCTGATATAGGAGCGGTATTTTCTGATGTCTCAGGAAGATTCGGCGGAAGCAGGAAAGCTACCGATAGACCACCGAGGAGTATCAGAGTTACTATAATAATCATCACTTTTGGTGTGTATTTCATATATTACTCAGTTATACGTACAGATAAATGATATTCTCCTTGACTATCCTGCTTGAGCACATCGGTAAGTTCGAGTAAGGAGACACTGGTCATCAGATCGGTCAAATCAACCTGGAGAGCTTCACTTATTTGCCCTAATGTAGCACTCTGTTCTGTTAAATATTCAATAACCCGCTGCTGTTCAGGAGGAAATTCTTGAAGATACCGTTGCTCTAGGGTAATATCCACATTATAAATCTTGAGAACATCCTCAGCTTCGGTAACCAAGTAGGCACCTTGCTTTATCAAATGGTTGGTGCCTTCAGAAGATTTCTGATTTGCATTTCCTGGTAAGGCAAAAATGTCTTTATTTTGTTCTAAGCCAAAGTCTACGGTAATCATCGTACCACTTTTTATCGGGGCTTCAATCACTAATATGCCTTGAGAAATACCAGAAACAATCCGATTCCTTTGAGGAAAGAACTCTTTGCGAGGTTTCATCAATGGAGGAAATTCTGAGAGTAATGCGCCTCCCGTGGCTAATATTCTTTGGGCTAAGTGATAATTTTGCTTGGGATACAAAACCGTATCATCCAGGCCACCACCAAGAACCGCTACAGTCTTTCCTCCTGACTCAAGACACCCTTGATGAGCGATACTGTCAATTCCTAAAGCCATCCCACTGACAATAGTCATTCCTGCTTTACCTAATTCAGCAGCTAACTGATAACACATATGTTCACCGTAGGTTGAGAATTTACGCGTCCCAATAATGGCTAGTGTATGACTCAGCCCTTGAAGACTTCCTCTCAGATACAAGACTACTGGCGGACGATGAATATGGCGAAGCTGTGTTGGGTAATCAGCATCATCTAAAGTAATAATTTGAATATCTGAGGAGGTAAAATAATGTTCTTCTTTGCTCCAAAACTTCTGATGATTTACCTTAACATATTCTTGGTATAAGGTCTTCCCTCTTTTAGGACCAAACAGTTCTTCAAAGTCAGTCAGTGTTGCAGAGTTCCAGAGAGTAGTGGGATCTCTTTCATTAATCTTGGAAAGAGCTACTACCCCAAATTTTGGGAGACTGGTAAAACAATGAAGAGCAAGATGTCGTGGATTCATACAATAATTTTAGTACAAAAACTTTTACGATGAAGTGCCGAGAGTCCATAGGTTCGAATTGCCTCTTGATGAAGCTTGGTCCCATACCCTTTGTGTCGCTCAAACTGATATTCAGGGTACTGCGAGGCTTGTTGATACATCCAAGTATCTCGAGTCACTTTAGCATAAACAGAAGCCAAAGCAATGGTCCAGTGAGTGTTATCTCCTTTGGTTACGGGGATTATTGGGTACAGATCATCGGGATAGACAATATTCCCATCAATTAAAATTACCACACTTGCTTCTGGAGGAATCTGGGCTAGACATTGTTCAACGGACTCTTGCCAAGCTAATTTCGTAGCTTCAAGAATATTCATTTGATCAATCATTGAGGCTGACACGGCATAGGAACCAAGAATAATTCCTTCATTCATCTGATCTTTGATGGCATTACGACGTTTTTCGGTGACTTTTTTGGAGTCACGAACATGAAAAAAGGGATGCTCTTTCGGATAATCTTGGAGTAAATCCTCTCGAGTCATAGCAACTGCAGCCGCCACTACAGGACCTGCTAACGGACCGCGGCCTGCCTCGTCAACACCAATAAGATAATCTGCTTGATATTCAATTAGTATTTGTTGGTCATTTGTTTGAAGATGAGTCATACAGAAAAACCAATTTATTTAGCTCAAAATATACTTATCAAGCTCCGTAAAAGCAATTCGTCCATTCTCACCCACTTGTTCCATTGTATCTCGATTACGAAGTGTTACAGTACCATCTTCAAGCGTTTGATAATCTACTGTCACACACCACGGAGTTCCAATCTCATCTTGACGACGATATCTCTTTCCAATGGATCCTGACTTATCATAGGTTACAGATATTCCTTTTACTCGAAGTTCTTGCGCAAAGCTTTCTGCTTGTTCGGCGAGTCCATCTTTCTTCATCAATGGTAAGATAGCCACTCGATACGGAGCAATGTCATATGGTAACTTCAGAAGAATACGCGAGTCTCCATTCCCGAGATCTTCTTCGGTGTAGGCCTCTAATAAGACTGCCATAACCAACCGCTCGACTCCTACAGAAGGCTCTATCACGTGAGGAATGTATTTTTGGTTCGTCTGAGGATCCTGATAAGAAAGGTCTTTTCCTGAGGTTTGCGCGTGCTGAGACAAATCAAAGTCTGTGCGATAAGCAAGCCCTGAGAGTTCTTTAGTTCCAAAAGGATATTTATACTCCCAATCAACAGTTCGCTTGGAGTAATGAGATAATTTCTCAGTAACGTGATCTTTGGCCACTAAATTTTCCTCTGATATCCCCATTTTATCAATATAAAAGCTTCGTTGCAGCTCTAACCACTGTTCAAAAATGGTATTCCAATCTTCATCATTTTCGGGAGGGGCAATAAAGTACTCAATCTCCATTTGTTCAAATTCGACAATGCGATACATAAAGTTTCCTGGAGTAATTTCATTTCGAAAGGCTTTTCCAATTTGAGCAATACCAAAGGGAACTTGAGCTCGTTCACTCTGAACTACTGATTTAAACTGTACAAATATTCCTTGAGCAGTCTCTGGACGAAGATAAATCTTTTGACTAGGATCATTGCCAATCTTGTCTCGATTGGTTTCAAACATCATATTCATATATCGAGCCTCGGTCCAATCTCCTGCTTCACCAGTTATTGGATTTTTGAGTTTGTTGGAACGAATAATTTCGGTAATTTCTTCGGGTGAACGACCTTCAACATCAATATCCAGCTGATCTTCAATCAAATGATCGGCTCGGAATCGATGCTTACTTTTTTTATCATCTACCATACAATCCGCAAAGGTAGAGGTATGTCCACTCGCCTCCCAGACTTTAGAGTTCATAAAAATATCTGAGTCAAGCTCGTACATATCTGACCGAGACAATACAAAATGATTCCGCCAGGCTTCCTTGATATTATTCTTTAATAAAACACCTTTTGGCCCAAAATCCCAAGTATTTGCGAGGCCTCCATAAATCTCAGAGCCTTGATACACAAACCCTGTTCGGGCTGTAAATTTCATAAGTGTATCAAGCGTATCTTTGGTGTGAGACATATCTTCGTATTAATGAGTATGGTTTGTATTATAGCATATAGAGATGAATTCGTCATTCTATTGTTCTGGTTTTACCCGAGCACTGAATAAAACCCTGTATTTAGTAACATTTTGAGCTGACAAGCATTCTTTATAGACCCCAATCATCATCAGGGGTATGGTCAAGGATTTCTTCAATAGAAGTTAATAATTCCGCTTTTTTCTTCTTTACTGCTAAATCAATCAAAACTCTCATCTGAGAGGCTCGTTGTACCAACATAGAGCTAGCATTGTGCCGTATATACACACCTCCTGCACGGAGAACACCTTCGTACTCGTGTTTACAAATACACGGAATTTCAGAGAATTCAGCGACTTCGATAATCAGAAGATTAACTCCTTGACAGACAGCTGTCATTACATGGTATTGAGGTGCGGGATCAATATATCCTGCAATATAATGATCGACGGGGGTTCGATCAAAACTCCGAATATCCTCTTCTGAGACACCGACAACTTCTTTACTATCAGATACTCCAAAGATGAGTAATCCTCCATTTGGGGTATTGGACATTGCTGCCAAATGCTTAGCAAATTTAGTTTTATGATAATCTTTAAAGGTGTGCCAATTGAATCCTCGCTTAAAATCAACGTTGTTTGTTTCAAATTCTTGCTTAAGAATCGTATCAAGAAGCTCTGGGGTGTATTTCATAAATAGGTTTATATTATCTGTTTTTAGTATATCAAAAAAGAATCATTTTTTCTATTTTAAATATTCTATGCTATCATTACAATCTCAAAAGAGGTCTATTACAAAAGTCTTTGTTAAGGAGCCCCCAAAACTACTCAATTCTTTCAGATTCCCCCTAACTCGTCTCGGATACCTACGATTTCTGATGTTCGAAAACTCTCTTTTCTCTCTACCTTCCTGCAATCCTTTTCTGTTTAAGTCCTTCTCGTGCAAGAAAGACCCCCTTACGGGAGTCTTTCTTTTTTGTGCACGAGAGAGGACTTGAACCTCCACGCTACTTATTATTTTCGCACAAGCCCCTCATGCTTGCGTGTCTACCAATTCCACCACTCGTGCATTTGCAAGACTACTAAGAGTTACTTAGTAGCGGTTGCGGTAGGTTTCTTTGCTTTCTCTTTGAGCCGGTATTTCTTTCCAACAGCAGTTCGCAAGTAATACAATTTTGCTCGTCTGACTTTGTTTCTCTTAACAATCTCTAATTTCGCAATATTCTTTGAGTATACGGGAAAGATTCTTTCTACTCCAATACCCATAGATACTTTTCGTACTGTAAAAGTTGCAGAAGGATCTGTATCTTTATGCTTTGCAATAATTGTCCCTTCAAAAATCTGAATTCGCTCTTTTGCTCCTTCGATAACTTTTTGATGAACTTTTACTGTATCTCCAACTTGGATAGTTTCAAATGGATATTCGAATTGTTCTGCCATAGTACGCTTATTAAGTATCTAATTCGGTGGGCGATGTAGGATTCGAACCTACGACCCCCTCGGTGTAAACGAGGTGCTCTAAACCAACTGAGCTAATCGCCCTGAGCGATATTTCTATCGGTTATCGACTCCAAATAATTGGAGGTGACGATGGGTGGATTTGAACCACCGACCCCAGGCTTATGAGTCCTGTGCTCTAACCAACTGAGCTACATCGCCAATCTATCGATGTTGCGGGACCAGGACTTGAACCTGGGACCTTCGGGTTATGAGCCCGACGAGCTACCAAACTGCTCCATCCCGCGATTACGCATTTTTCAATGACACTATTTATTATACACAACTTTTCAGATTATGCAAGACTTTACACCACATTAATCAGAGAATTAATTTTGTATCTATAATATAGCTCTTTAATTCTATGATCCTGATAAGCATCGGACTATACTAGTATAGTCCGATGCTTATTTAAAGAAAGATTATTATGCTCTTAGAGGATATTATTCTTTTTCTGGTACAAATCCTGTTCCTGCAGGGATAAGTCGTCCGATAATGACATTTTCTTTTAATCCACGAAGTTGATCTTCTTTTCCAAAGAGAGCAGCTTCAATCAGTACCTTGGTGGTGTTTTGGAAAGAGGCCGCAGACAAGAAACTCTCGGTATTCAGAGCTACTTTCGTAATTCCTTGGAGCATTGGTTCAAATTGAATCTTATCATCCTCCCCTTTCGTAACATTATTGTGTTCCAAAAGCTGATCTCGAGTAATGGTTTGACCTTTCAGATACTCAGAAGTTCCTGGTTCAGTCACTACGAATCGAGAAGTCATTTGTCGTGTAATCATCTCAACATGTTTGGTAGCAATACCAGCACCCTGTGAGTTATATACCTCCAAAATTTGTTGTACGATATAGCGAGTCAATTTTTCTAACCCTGCTTTTTTATACAACTTTTCGAGATCTACGTGTCCTTCCGTAATAGGATCTCCAATATTGATAGTATCTCCTGGCTTTACAATGACGATATCCACAATAGGATCAGCAACAAACTCTTTGATTGTTGGCTTCTTTTTATTCCCATCTTCTTCTTCAGCTTTGACTCGAACACTTACCCGAATCTCACCCGCTGCTTCTACCACGTCTACAACTGTTCCATTTACCGTACTCATCAAGGCTGGTGTTTTTGGAGATCGAGCTTCAAATACTTCTTCTACACGAGGAAGTCCTTTAGTAACATCAGCTGCTCCAGCAGATCCTCCTTGATGGAATGTACGCATAGTAAGCTGAGTTCCAGGCTCTCCAATAGCTTGTGCGGTGACAATTCCTACAGCTTCTCCAATCTTTACAATATCATTTCGTCCAAGATCAATTCCGTAGCAGTGTTGACATACTCCTCTGGTTGTTTTACAAGATACTAAGGATCGAATCTTCACTTTTTCAAGTCCTGCCACATCCATAGCTTGAGCTTGCTCACGCGTTACGAATTTCCCTGCTTCCGCAATAACTTCCCCTGTTTCTGGGTGAAGTACATCTTCAATCGTCATTCGACCATATACAAAGTTCTCAAGAGCATCTCCTGCAGATTCAGCGTCTTGCCGATATACATAAACTCCTTCAGTATCTCCACAATCAACTTCCTTCACTACAACATCTTGACATACATCGACGAGTCTTCGAGTCAAATATCCTGAAGTAGCAGTCTTAAGAGCGGTATCTACCAATCCTTTTCGAGCTCCATGAGTAGAAATGAAGTATTCTAACTCTGAGAGTCCGTTCAAGAAACTAGAAGTAATGGGTGTTTCAATAATCTTTCCTGATGGGGATACCACCAATCCTTTGAGTCCCGCCATCTGGGTCAACTGTCCCCAGGATCCTCGAGCTCCAGAATCGATCATACTGTATACCGGGCCTTTTGGATCAACACCTTTTCGTACAGCTTCAGAAATTTCTGTGGTTGCTTTGGTCCAAATATCTACAACTTGAGCATATCGTTCTTTATCTGTCAAAAGACCATCAGCATACTGCATTTTTACTGCATCAACTTTGTCTTGAGCGGTATCAATCATTTCATCTCGATGCTGATCTACAAAGAAATCTTTAATTCCCCACGAAAGTCCTGAGTTAGTCATCTGGGTAAATCCAAACTTCTTAATTCGATCAAGAAATTCGGCTACTTCTGGCTGACTCTGTACGTCAAGGGCTTTAGCAAGAAGGTTCTTAAGAGATTTTTTATTTGCAGTATCATTGAAATACTCAAATCCTTCTGGTAGAATTTCATTGAAAAAAATACGTCCTACTGTTGTATCAATGGGTTGTGCATTAACTTTTGGTTCTCGTCGAACCTCTATTAGTTCTCGTAATTGTACGAATCCTTGATCATAAGCTCGAACAGCATCATCAAAGGTTCTAAATACTTGTTTTGGTCCTTCAATTTCTTCAACCAATGTCACATAGTAAATTCCAAGTACCATATCCTGAGAAGGAGCAGAGGATGGAGCACCATCAGATGGTTTGATAAGATTCTTGGATGAAAGCATCAAATCTCCTGCTTCTTTAACTGATTCTTGAGATAACGGCACGTGAACGGCCATCTGATCTCCATCAAAATCAGCGTTGAATGGTGAACACACCATTGGATTAAGTTGAATTGCTTTTCCTTCAATCAGTACAGGATGGAAAGCCTGAATACTCAATCGATGAAGGGTTGGAGCTCGGTTGAGTAAAACGTATCGATTTTCAATCACTTCATCCAAAATATCCCATACCTCATCAACACCTTGGTCAATCAATCGAGTGGCACTTCGGATATTATGAGCGTACTCATCTTCGATCAATCGATTAATGATAAAAGGTTTAAAGAGTTCCAGAGCCATTTGCTTAGGAATACCGGCTTGATCTACTCGTAGGTTTGGCCCAACTACAATAACGGATCGACCTGAATAATCTACTCGTTTCCCAAGCAAATTTTGTCGAAATCGTCCTGACTTTCCTTTGAGAGAATCGGCTAATGACTTCAATGGTCGTTTTTGTCCTGTTGACGCCATAGTTGTAGACTGCCCCTTTCTCATTGAGTTATCAATTAAGGCATCTACCGCCTCTTGAAGCATTCTTTTTTCGTTACGGACAATTACTTCTGGAGCATGCTGAGAAAGAAGCTTTTTGAGTCGATTATTTCGGTTAATTACCCGTCGATAAAGATCATTCAAATCAGAGGTAGCAAATCGGCCTCCATCCAAAGCAACCATTGGTCGCAAGTCTGGTGGAATAACAGGAATATGAGTAAGGAACATCCACTCTGGTCGTACATTGGCTTTCAAAAGGCCTCCGAAGAATCGGATTTTCTTGATAAGCTTTTGTCCTTTCAATCCTTCTGTGGTTTCCAATTCTTTTTCGAGGTCAGCTACAGTTTGTTCAAGATCAATACTAGAAAATATTTCTCTCAATACAGTAGCTCCAGTAGCTGCACTAAATACTGGGGCAAACTTCATTGACATAATACGATAGTCAATTTCAGAAATGATATTCCATTTCTGCATATAATTCAGATATTCGATACTCTTATCTCGAGCTTCTTTAAGTTCACTAAGAGATTCTTCTCCATCATTTCCTGTAGCATTCAATTCTTGAAGTTTCTTCTTATATTCAGCTTCTACTTGTCGAATATAATCTTTCTTCAGATCTTCATTGACATCAGTAATAATGTAGCTTGAGTAATAGACGACTTTTTCTACATCAGAAAGTGTTTGATCTACTACCATTGCAATTCGACTGGGAATATTCCGTAAAAACCAAATGTGAGCTACAGGAATAGCAAGTTCAATGTGTCCCATTCGTTCTCGTCGAACTGAGGCAGTGGTGACTTCTGTTCCGCATTTGTCACATATAATTCCTTTATATCGAATTCTTTTATACTTCCCACAAGCACATTCGTAATCTTTCACTGGTCCAAAGATACGCTCTGAAAAAAGCCCATCCCGTTCAGCTTTTTGGGTTCTATAATTGATAGTTTCAGGTTTAGTCACTTCTCCATAAGACCATTCAAGAATGTTCTCTGGAGAAGCTAGATTGAGTTGAATAGAGTCGAAGTCAATCACATTAGTGAGTTGATTTTTATCTTCGCGATCTTCATGGCTATGCATAGGATGTGTCATGATACTTAATAATTACGCTTCTTCAGATTCAGTCTCATTGTCACTTACAGCTACATTCTTGAGAGAAACATTAATTCCCAGTCCTTTGAGCTCGTTGACCAGTACGTGGAATGAAGATGGAATATGTGGAGCTTGAATTCTTTGTCCTTTAATAATTGATTCATAGGCTTTGGATCGTCCAATCACATCATCAGACTTGACGGTCAACATCTCTTGAAGCATATGAGCTGCCCCATATCCCTCAAATGCCCAAACTTCCATTTCTCCGAGTCTCTGTCCACCCATTTGTGCTTTTCCTCCTAATGGCTGTTGAGTAATCAAAGAGTATGGTCCTGTGGATCGCATATGGAGCTTATCTTCAATCAAATGGTTAAGCTTCATCATATACATTACTCCAACAGTTGTATGCTCACTATAAGCATTTCCTGTTTTCCCATCAAAAAGTTGTACTTTTCCATCACCTGGATATCCAGCTTCTTCTAATAATTCAGATATTTTTGACATGCTGACTCCATCAAGGGCTGGTGAAGCCACCTGAATTCCTAAGGCTTGTGCAGCAAGTCCAAGATGGGTTTCATAAATCTGACCAAGATTCATACGAGATGCGATTCCCAGTGGAGTCAACAGAATATCCATTGGTCGTCCATCAGGAAGGAATGGCATATCTTCTTCAGGAAGTACTCTGGCAATAACTCCTTTGTTTCCATGGCGTCCAGCAAGCTTATCTCCAACACTTACCTTTCGAAGGTGAGCGATACTGACTTGGATTCGTCGCATTACTCCAGATGGTAATTTATCTCCATTTTCTCTTGAGAAAATCTTAATATCAACTACTTTTCCTTTGTGTCCATTTGGTACACGGAGTGATGAATCTTTTACTTCTCGAGATTTTTCTCCAAAGATGACTCTCAATAACCGTTCTTCAGCGGTAAGATCCGTTTCTCCTTTTGGACTAATTTTCCCAACTAAGATATCACCTTGCTCTACAACTGCTCCAAGACGAATAACACCTTCAGCATCTAAGTCTCGAAGTCGTTCTTCTGAGATATTTGGTATATCTCGAGTTACCTGCTCTTCACCAAGTCGAGTATCTGAAACATCAATGGAAAGATCTTCGATATGAATAGAAGTAAAGACATCTTCTCGTACTAGTCTCTCAGAAATAATAATGGCATCCTCAAAGTTGTTTCCCTCGTAAGACATAAATCCTACCATCAAGTTTTGTCCAAGAGCCAGTTCACCATGGTCCATTGACGATCCATCGATAAGTAGATCTCCTCTTTTCACTTTTTGTCCTGGTAAACACCGTACTTTTTGATTAACACTCGTATAAGCGTTAGATTTCAAAAACTTTGTTAAATCCCAACGTGTTCGTTGCTGTGTTTTCGCATCTTCAAAGACTACGTGCCCTCCATCTACTGAAACAATAATTCCATCTTCTGGAGCTACGACCATTTGTCCACTATAGCGAGCGGCATCTCGTTCCATACCTGTCCCAACGATTGGGGCGTGAGAGACCAAAGCTGGTACTCCCTGCCGTTGCATATTTGATCCCATCAAAGCTCGAGCAGAGTCATTGTGCTCTACAAACGGAATCAATGAGGTAGACACGGAGATTAACTGTTTTGGAGAAGCATTCAAGAATTCAATATCTTCTCGTGCTACTTTCAATACCTGTCCATCTCTTCGGGCAATGACTTTCTCATCAAGAATTTTCCCACCATCATCAAATTCCACCACAGCAGAAGCAATAGTATATGGGCGTTCCTCAGCAGCATCCATAAAGACCACTTCATCAGTAATAACTCCATCTTTCACCTTTCGGAATGGAGTCTCCAAGAATCCGTACTCATTAATATAAGAGTATGTAGCTAAATGACCAATCAATCCAATATTTGGCCCTTCAGGAGTAGCAATCGGACAAATTCGTCCAAAGTGAGTAGGGTGAACGTCTCGAACTTCAAATCCAGCTCGATCTCTGGTTAGTCCATTCGGACCGAGAGCAGAGATACGTCGCTTATGCTCCAATTCAGACAGAGTATTGATCTGATCCATATACTGTGAGAGCTGAGATGAAGCGAAGAACTCGTGCACGGCAGCAACAAGGGGGCGTGAGTTAATGATTGAGGTCGGAGTAATCAGCTTTGGATCAGCGGTACTCATTCGATCTTTGATGATTTTTTCCATTCGAGAAAATCCAACTCTGGCTCGATCCTGAACCAACTCTCCAATCAATCGCACTCGGCGATTTGAAAGATTATCAATATCGTCAGGCATTGCTTGTGGGTCATTGTTGAGGCGAATGATTTCCTTTACAATCAAGAGCAAGTCTTCTGGTCGAAGAATTCGATTATCTTTCTTGTCTGAAACTTCAATTTGTAACCGTTGATTTACCTTATATCGTCCTACCTTTCCAAGGTCATATCGATTAAAGTTAAAGAACATTGATTCAATCAATTGTCGAGCATTATCTTCGGTCGCAAGATCTCCTGGTCGAATCCGTCGATAAACCTCCACAAAGCCAGTTGCTTGATTTTTCGCAGTATCTCGAGCAATTGTTTGACGAATAAACTTTAATTCTCCTGTATCAACATCAGAGAAAGCTCGCATTAGTTCTTCATCAGTTGAAATTCCAAAGGCACGAAGAAGTGAGGTAAGTGCCACTTTTCGCTTTCGATCAATCTTAACCCACATCACTCCCGTTCCGTCGGTTTCAATTTCAATCCAAGCTCCTCGATTTGGAATAAGTTTTGCTCCAAAGAACCTTTTGTCTCGAGAAATATTTTCAGTAAAGAACACTCCTGGAGAACGAATAATTTGAGAGATGATCACACGTTCTGTCCCATTCACAATAAACGTACCTCGCTCAGTCATCATAGGAACATCTCCCATAAAGACTTCTTGCACTTGTTTTTTCCCTGTTTCGTTATTGATTAATCGAATTTTTGCCCGAAGTGCAGCTTCATAGGTAACATTCTTTGCTCGAGATCGAGCCTCAGAAAGTTTTGGTTCATCAAATCGATATCCTTCAAATTCTAATTTATACTCAGACTCAGTCCAGTCAAGAATAGGATAATGCTCTTCAAAGAGATCTTTTAGGCCTTCCTCGAGAAACCACTTATAAGAAGTCAGTTGTGGCTCAATAAGATTAGGAAGATCGAGATCAACATGTTTTTTAAAAAAGACTCGTTCTTTCTGCATATAATAGTATTATTCAACTTAGTACGACCAGGGATATGTATATACGCAATTTTTCCAACACGCACTCGACGTCTTGGTTTGATTCAAATGAAATTATGTCTCTTGTATAACTGTCATTTGTAATTTTGCGATACATTCCGATTATAAGGGCACATTCATTACTCATTCACTCTCTCTATTATAGAATCTCATTGTACTTCTGTCAAGGAGATGTGTGACGTGAGTGTAATACTAATTTCCAAATCAGATACGTAATAACTCATCCAGCCTCAATACAAAAACAGACTTTAAAAGTCTGTTTTTGTATTGAGAAATTATCTTCATATGTTAAGGAGTCACTTCGCGGAAAATTCGATTTCCAAAATAGGTAACTCTGGCCACTTGATTCTCTTCGCGTCCACTAGAATCAGTAACTCTAACCTCTATAATGTAAGATCCCACAATCGGAGGATTATCAACATTAACACGAATGTCCCAAATTACCGATGAAGTATTATCTTCTACTGCTTGAATCTTTTGTGTCGACTGATTATTTCCTTTCAATTCAAATCCTTCTGGTAATATTAATTCATAGGTATGCTCTGTAGCTTGACTAGTAGCAGTTGCTGTTATCTGCGTTTCTGGTTGATTAAAGTCAACTCTAGGTGGATTTACATTTGTAATAAGACTGAGTTCAACTCCTATTTCTTCACCTTCTTCGTTCTCTCCAACACTATCTTCTTCCGTTCCTATACTGTCACTGGTACCATTATCATTATTATCCTGATCCTCATTAAATCCATCAGTGGATGGCGGATTAGTATCAGTAGAGGTATCAGTAGAGGTATCAGTAGATTGCTGATTAGTATCACTCGTTGTCTCAAAACTTGCTCCTGTTGCCCAATCTGTCCAATCGTGCAAAGCATTTCTCACTCGTACTTGAGGGTAATACGTAGTTGCTGGTTCTAAGCCTGTGACTTGATGATTTTCTCCACTCCCTGTTAAAGCTTGGTTATAGACTAAATTAGTACGTGCACGGTCTGAATGTACCCGTACCTGATATCGCGTCTGTGGATCGTTCTCTGGGTCCCTGTAATTCCATCGTATTCGAGCACTACTTTCTGTAATATTTGTAGTTCTGTCGTAGGTCACACTTGGTGGCTGGTTGTCTCCCCCTACTACTGTGATTTCATAGGTGATTGGCTCGAATTGATAATGCACCTGATCATTTTGAATAAAATCTTCCATAATTGTTAATTGATCTAATGCTCCTCCTCTGTAAAAAGCCTCCCCAACAACCTCTCTACTTAATAACATTCTCGCATAAGCACCCATTGTATCCCTATCAGTAGTTTCAGCATATAAATTTCTTAATGTTCCACTCGCCATACCTAAAGAGCTCGTATACCCATATGACAAACCATTTAAAGGAAACAGCTTATTAGTTTGATTAATATCTTCTCGTATAGGCCTACCTAAAGCATTTCTATACTCTACAATATTGAAGTTGCGAGTTCCTGAAAAATTAACTGTTAACGTTACTGTTCCTGGTGAAATGGCTGTACAATTTTGTTCCGAACAATCTACAATATTAGAGTTTGATGAGACTATCTTAGCTTGGGAGGTATCTTGAGGAACTTCAAATCCTATTGGATAGAATCTAGGAAGCAAAATACCCCTACCTCCAGTATACTCATCAAATCTTTTTTGATAAGTATTACCATCCATAGGTGGGGTATCAATAACTCCACCCGTCATATACCAAAATCCTGTAGTAGATTGCTCTACTAAATTTATATTGTCTGCAACAGATAGCTGATCTATTGCAGACAATATGTTTTGGTTAGAATCTTTTCTTATTTGAATATTCTTTTCAAAAGCCCCCTGTAGAGAAACAATAGCTCTCGGATTCCTCCTTGTAGAAAAATTTCCAAACTGCCTACCATTAGGATCTGCTGTTAACCCGTCAAACTCCATAGGAAA